>DASVEA010000462.1:0-2236 GCA_036380815.1 Nitrospiraceae bacterium | reverse complement strand
CTTAATAACCTTAAAGCCGGTGATCGTCCGACCATCCAGGCTCACTTCCATGGCCACGAGTTCCTGAGAGGCCTTGATGATCTGGTCCATGAGGGCCTTGTCCTTCACTGCCAACCGGACGGTCGTGGCGGCATGGTACCAACCCGAGTACGGACTGTTCTTATCGGCGCCACCGACAAAGCCCCACGCGCAGCAGGAGAACAATGGATCCGGTGGTTTTACATCGAGATCGGAAGACGAACGACCGTTCGGGGTTCCCGAACCAGGCTCACCGCTGTTCCAATATTGAATCCCGAAGAGCAACTCTCCGTCTGGATTGTCGGCCCACTGTGACCATACCCGACCCTTGAGAGTCTTGGTGACTTCACCTTTCATGGGTTTTCCACCGGCAATGTTGTCAGTTGGACCAACCCCAGTACTAGCCACATCGGCAGCAACGGCGAACTCGGCCGTCAAGATGCCGAGCACAGAAAACACTGTAACGGCGGCTATAAGTATGACCTTTGGCATACCTAGTCCCTCCTTCATAAAAATAACAACCTCAATACCCGATGGACATGTAATTCAATGACGACGAAAGCTACGACACAGTTTCAGAGATCATGCAGCCACAGTGAAATTGCGGCTACCACTCTTTGCTCTTCTTCGTGCTGCGTCCCTTCGATTGAGAATCGTTGTCAAATAGATTGTCATGGTACTGAAATCATGAAACTGTGTCAAGAAGTTGTTTGCCCTGTTGATCGCTTCGAATACAATGAGATATGCATTTGATAATCAATGTCTTACATGTAACTACATTGAGCTTTTTTATCCACTGTTTGAGGGCGCGACGAGTTTCTATTTAGAGAATTCTCATCTATAGGCCTGCAGGCTGCGCGAAGCGAGAGGCCCGAGCCCGGTGATCGCAAGGGAGTTCAGCTTGAAAAATTGGCGGCCCACATTGAAAACCTGCTCCTCATTCACACGATCGATATGAGCCAGCATGTCTTCCAGTGACATGTGCCGGCCATGCGTGAGTTCATCCTTCGCCAACTTGCTCATGCGGCTGTGGGAACTCTCCAAGCTCAGCATCAGGCTGCCCTTCATCTGCGTCTTCACCCGCTCAAGCTCTTTCCGCTCGACGCCTTTGATGCCGATCCGACGAATCTCTCGACAGACGAGATCCACGACACGATCCACCTCATTCGGCCTCGTCGCCGCATACACAGTGATCATGCCGCCGTCCGAATAGCCGGATAAGAAGGAGTATATCGAGTAAGCGAGTCCACGTTTCTCTCGTACTTCCTGGAACAGTCGCGAACTCACACTGCCGCCCAATACGCTGTTGAGCGCATACAGTGCATATCGGTCTTGGTGGCCAGCAGCAATACCTTCGAGCCCAAGGCACAAATGCACCTGCTCCAACCGCTTCTTTTTCAACAAGATGCCGCTGTGCACGTCAGGAGGGCAGCGCCCGTTGACGTGGCCCGCCTTTGCCGCTTGGCCTTTGCCGAAATACCGCGCGACCATCGGATCAAGAAGGGCCTGATCGAAGTTCCCCGCAATCGAAACCACGGTCTGCCTCTGATCGTAGTAGGTCTCAATATAGTTCAGCAGATCCTGACGTCGCAGCCCTCTGATCGTCTTCTCTCGGCCTAGAATGGAGCGACCGAGCGGATGACGCCCCAGCACTTGGCCCATGTGAAGCTCTTGCACCAGATCTTCCGGATCGTCCTGGACCATGCGAATTTCTTCCAGGACGACCTGTTTTTCTTTTTCGACTTCTTTGGATTCGAAACGGGAATGGTGGAATAGATCGGAGAGGAGTTCGACCGCTCGATCCAGTTGCTGATCTAACACCTTCACGTAATAGGTCGTCGTCTCACGCGAGGTGAAGGCATTCATCTCTCCACCAAGCGCGTCAATTTCGCGAGAAATTTCGGCGGAGGAACGTTTGCGCGTTCCTTTGAAGAGCATGTGTTCTATGAAGTGGGAATATCCTGCCTGGGAAGGTTGCTCGTCCCGCGACCCGGTGTTGACCCACACGCCCACGGTGACCGACTTGAGCGTCGGCATCCGTTCGGTCACCACCCGCACCCCATTGTCCAGAACGAGTTTGCGATACAAGACGGCTACCTGGCGGACGGATCCGGCGCACCGGCTCCGGTCGGAGGCGGCATGGCTTCCTTGCGGCTCAGGCGAATCTTTCCTTGCCGATCTACTTCCAGGACCTTCACCAGTATTTGATCGCCTTCCT
>DASVEA010000461.1:0-3689 GCA_036380815.1 Nitrospiraceae bacterium | reverse complement strand
ATCCAGCCGCAAGCTATTTGAACAGTTTTATCGCCGTGAAACCTAAGGTTCCGGAGTTGGTGCTCACTCTACCGACGGTGGTGGTCTTTCTCTTGTATTACCTCGTTGGTGACTTCGGCGCCTATTGGATGCATCGGTTCTGGCATCTCCGTCCGATTTGGCGTATCCACAAGTGGCACCATTCTCCTACCTCCATGTATTGGTTGGCCGGCTACCGAGCATCGCTTCTCCAACTTGTACTCCAAGGTCTACCCTGGATCTTTGCCTACTCCGTACTTGGCATGGCCCCTTGGTGGATCTTCCTGGCCGTGACGACCTCCCACATTCTATTAAACGATTGGATGCACCTGAACGTGTCCTGGCGATCAAATTGGTTGGAGTGGGTGTTCGTCACACCGCGGTTCCATCATGTCCATCACAGTGACACCCTTGCTCTGTCCAATGCTAACTTTGGTGTCACCTTTAGTATCTGGGATCGCATATTCGGGACTTATGTTAATCCGGACGAGGTGAAGGAACCATTATCGTTCGGGATCGGCGAAAAGGTGCCGCTCGTTCGTCTAGCCTTGGGTGTCTGAGGGCTGCTGGCGCGGCGAAGTCCTATGTTTGTTCCCGCTCATACAGGCGAATGAGTGGCGCACGAAAGTCTGAATCGACTATGTGCTGCCGAAAATCTTTTGTGAGTCTGGCCACGTCGATCCCCATGTAGAGCGTCGGTATCTTTTGCAATCGAACTATGCCGTTGGTTGCCAGATTCCTCGCTGCCCGGTGGTTACCGGTGAATCGTTTGAGATTGGCGGCGGCGAGCTGAATGAGAGCTTGGAAGAAGTTCCCTTGTTCGGTGTTGTGGCCCGCTGCGTGCCAGAGCCCTTCGAAAATTTCGTGGCATTCCCACCAGTAGGCGTAGTTGTAGAGGTCGATTCCATACAAGTAATCCTCTGACCGTTGCCATTCTTTCGGTGGAGAGGCGAGGGGCTTCGGCTCCGGCTGACCGTAGGAATGACCGCGTGGATCGCGCCGCGGGTGCGGATTTTTCCCTGGAAGGAATCGATAGGGTGGAAACGGCCTCGTTGAGTAACGAGGCAAAACCGGATCAGGCTGGTGTGGCTCAGTCACAGACGCGCTCGTCGGACACCTGCGACCTGGAAGATTTGGCGATCTTCTAGTCGCACCGCGGTCAGTTCTTTCCCCCATACGCAGCCGCTGTCGATGGCTAGAAGATTGTTCTCGATGCGGAGCCCCAACGCAGCCCAGTGGCCGCAGATGACCGTTGCATCGGCATTTTTACGGTTTGGAATGCGGAACCAGGGAAGATATCCTGCGGGAGCCTGTTCCGGCGGGCCGGAGAATCCTGACAAGTCGCCGGCGGGGGTGCAGGTTCGTAGTCTCGTCAACACTCGGGTAATACTCGCGAGACGTTCGTCGCCAGTCAAGGCAGGGTCCCATCGAGGTGCGAGTCCTCGGAACAGCGCTTCGAGGATGGTTCGATAGTTCGGGCCGGATAATACTGCTTCGACTTCTCTCGCACGGTTCACTGCCTCATTGATGGTCCATTGAGGGAGGAGACCTGCGTGCACCATGAAGAACGATCGCTCGCGATAATGGAGGGGCTGGCGCCGAAGCCAGTCCAATAATTCTGCTCGATCCTCTGCTGCCAGCACATCCTGAATCGTGTCTTTTGGCCGGAGTGCGACGATGTCTTCTGCGACAGCGAGTAGAAATAGATCATGGTTTCCCAGCACAATCTGTGCGGCAGGGCCAAGCTGTTTGATGTATCGAAGGACCTCGAGCGAGCCCGGTCCTCGATTCACCAGGTCGCCGACGAACCACAATCGGTCTGCCGTGGGATCAAAGTTGATGCGATCGAGGAGTTGACTCAGCTGAGTGGAGCAACCTTGAACATCGCCGATGGCATAGGTGGTCATGGATGGGTTGGTAGATTAACTGAATCGAAATCGTGTGAGAGAGTGTCTCACGGAAATCGTGCGTCAATCACACTTCTGAGTCCGCCGCGCGCTGCGAATGTACCTGTGACTTTCGCCCATACAGGGTGGCAGGCTTTTATAATGTCCTGCAATATACGGTTTACGGCATTCTCATAAAAAATGCCGAGGTTGCGGTAGGCATGAATGTACATTTTGAGCGATTTGAGCTCGAGGCACTCCTTGTCGGGCATGTACTGCAAGGTGATGGTCCCGAAGTCCGGTAAATTAGTCTTCGGGCAGATCGCGGTATATTCAGGGATCTCGATGGTGATTTCGTAGCCCTTGTATTGATTGGGGAATGTTTCGATGTCCGGCAGTGGAGCGGTAATACCGCTCTTTGCATGCCGCTCGTTATAGCCTAGCCGTGTCGCAGACTGAATCTTTTTTCCCTTACCCGTCACCCCTCACCCCTCACGTCTTCCTAGACCTGTTTCATCCACTCCACCTGGCCGATTTTTTCCAGTTGAATGTAAAGGGTCACCCAGGGGCAAGCCATCTCGGGGTACACCTCACACAAGCCCCCATTTCGCACGCCACCGCAGGGGCCATGGCTCATGAACTTCGGGCACTCAGCTTTGAGCGAATTATCTGGAATCGGGGGGCGCTTATGGATTCCTCCGGCGTGCTGAGCGCCTTCGTCTTCCCCAGGGATGATCACGCGTGTTGACATAGGGGTCTAGTCTAGACAGGTTTTGTGAAATCGGCAATCTCTCTTTCCAATTCCATGAAATCGGTCGTACGTTCGGCAGCTGCAAAAACATCGCGAAACGCAAGTTGTTAGGGCGAATGGCCTACGGGCTTGGGGTGCGCTAGGGCTTCTTCCTGGCAAGGTGGACCTTCTGAGAAGTTGCGTTGATTATCAGGAAGTTATAGTATTTTCCGGTGAGCATGTGATTCGAAGGTGTGTCGACGTTTCTCATTGACAGTCTTTTTTGGTCTTTGCTACCATGCGTGTCCGTGTGAACGTCTTTATGAGCGGGTCAGCCCAGTTCGTTTAACCTCGAATTCCTGCGGGTTTGTTGCATATAACTATGTATTTCCGGTAGGCAATGGTGTTCCGTTGCCACGAGAGAGGGAGGTGTTCCGATGAGTCTTGATTATGTAAAGTTTTCCGGTGGATTTGAGAAGTTCATGCCCAAAGAATATCGGGACATGGTCGAGCATGGGCCGTTTGGAAAGAAAATTTCGGTCTCCCAAATGGGGAGCTTCAAGGAAATTCTCGAAGAACATCCCATGTGTGCCGGTTGCGCGATGACTTTGTTCATCCGATTGGCAATCATTGCTTTCCCCAATCCAGAAGATACGATCACTGTTGGAACTGCAGGCTGTGGACGGTTAGCGATTTCACAGGCTGCGATCCCGTTTGTGTACGGTAACTACGGCGATCAGAACGGTGTCGCGAGCGGACTGTCACGCGGGCTGCGGCTGCGGTTCGGTGACAAGCCGAAGGATGTGGTGGTCATGGCGGGAGACGGCGGAACGGCGGATATCGGTTTCCAGCAAGTGCTCCACTCCTGGTTCCGAAAGGAACGATTCACCACGATCATGCTGGACAATGAAGTGTACGGCAACACCGGTGGGCAGGAGAGCGGGATGACCAACCGTGGTGCCGTCTTAAAGATGGCCCCGTTGGGGAAGAAGTTCGAGAAGATGGACATGATACAAATGGCAAAGGTGGCTGGCTGTGCCTATGTGGCGACGGTG
>DASVEA010000460.1:0-7327 GCA_036380815.1 Nitrospiraceae bacterium | reverse complement strand
CAACGGGCAGGATGTGACAGGAGCCGAATGGAAGACGGAATACGATGTGGTCTCCACGCTTCGCAAGCTCGGGCATGACGTCAAGCCGCTGGGGGTCAAGAGCGATCTCGGGGTGCTTCGATCGGCCATAGAAGACTGGAAGCCGCACATCGCATTCAATCTGCTCGAAGAGTTCGATGGGGTGGCCGTGTACGACCAGAACGTCGTGTCGTATCTCGAACTGCTTCACGTGCCCTATACCGGCTGTAACCCGCGCGGGTTGATGCTGGCGCGCGACAAAGTCCTCTCCAAGAAGCTGTTCTCGTTCCATCGCATCCCGTTCCCGGATTTCATGGTGGTACCGCAGGGGCGGACAGTCAAGCGGCCCAAGTGGCTGTCATTTCCCTTAATTGTCAAATCGGTCACCGAAGAGGCATCGCTCGGGATCTCTCAGGCATCTATTGTCCAGGATGACGACAAGCTCAAGGAGCGGGTCGAATTCATCCACGCGAGCGTAGGGACCGGCGCCCTCATCGAGCAATACATCGAAGGGCGCGAACTGTACGTCGGGGTGATGGGCAATGGACATGTCCGCGTCTTGCCGGTGTGGGAGTTGATCATGGACAAGCTTCCGGATGACGCCCGCCGGATTGCGACCGAACGAGTCAAATGGAGCCGCACGTATCAAGCCAAGTACGGGATTCGGTCAGGCGAAGCCAGGAATCTCCCTGAAGGGAAAGCCGAGGAAATACAACATCTCGCGAAGCGCGTCTATCGCGCACTCGGCCTGAGCGGTTATGCACGTATCGACGTAAGAATGGATGCGGAAGGGAACGTGTACGTGCTGGAAGCCAATCCGAATCCACAAATCGCGCACGACGAAGATTTTGCGGATTCGGCAGAGAAAGCCGGCTATACCTATAAAGATCTGTTGCAAGAACTGCTGAACATCGGGCTTCGCTGGCGGCCGGCCAAAGCGGCGTAGCTGCCACCTCTCCCCCACCTTACATCCTCGGATACATCCGCAGCCTGTCAGAGTGCCGCATCGTCGCAGGGATTGGCCAAAGCGCCTGTACTTTTTGATGCGGGGCGTTGCGAATGTTTGGTTAGGAGGTAGGGGTCGTGAATGAAGCGAGGAGGCTGTTGTCCGACTAGGGGTTGAAGCGGAAACCAAACAACAGGGCGACACTCGTGCTGTCGTTTTCCAAGCGTGACGGAGCGACGTTGATGTCGTGAAGATTGACGATCAATGTCGAAGACAAGGCGAGATTGTGGGCAGCCTGGTACTCCAGTGAGACACCAATAGGGATGTACCAGCTCGTGTCGCTGTTGTCGATGCTCCCAGGGCCGCTCCCTCGTTCCAGGTCTGCATGGATGAATCCGATTCCCATGAAAGGCACCACGTTGATGCCGTTATTGAGACGAAAGTGATAGCGGCCGACCCCGGCGAAGGAGATCTGGAAGAGATCGCCCATCGGACTAATCTGCATCATCGGTCCGACAGAGAAGTTTCGATCGATGTAGTAGTCACCACTGAATGCCATGGTGAACACCGTGCCATTGACCGTTCCGGACGTGAGGCCCAGGTCGCTTCCGAATCCCCAACGATGTTCGTCTGCGTGGGCGTGCGGTGCACCCACGATGGTGCCCGCGGTCAAGACAGTCAACAGACTGGCGGCACAGGTCCATCGTGAGAATGTGGTGGCGATCTGTCGAATCATGCGGGCGGACTCTAGCACAGGAGGCAGGCTTGGACAAGCTGCTTGAGCACTCTGGCAACAGTAGCGTATTCTCTGCCACCGTGGACGAAGGAGAGAGTGAGGCATGTCAGCCAACTCGATGACGCCGAAGCAAGCAGCGGTCGCCCTGGTCGCAGCGATGCCGATCGGCGTGTCTGTTCAGCAGCTGGAGGAATATGGGATCGAGGCGACGACGGAGCAGGCTCAGGCGATCACGCAAGAAGTGCTCTCGCTGAACCTGTTTTGGATCTTCGCAGCCATCGAGGCACACATCCCTCAGAAGTATCAGTACGCGCTGTCGACACTCATCTTGGATGCGATGGTAGCAGGATGGGGTACGACCGTTCCGATCGGTTCAGCCGCCTGGACCGCCTACCTCAACGAATGGCAGGAACGTCGTCGTCGGTATAATCGCTTGGTTGAAGAAGGAGTGAGTCCGCTTGCGGTGAGTGCGGAAGCCGCTGCGCTGATGGAGGAGAACCAATTGGTCAAAGAATCAGAGCGGCGTAATCTCTTGACCCTGCTGATCGATTTCGTACCAGTCGACAGCTACGGGCAGTTACTGGAAGATGTCGGATAATTTTCTGATCTGCCGCGGCCTGTCAGAGGTAGCGGTGATCGACGACCTTCCCCGTTTTGTCCAATTCATAGAGCAGCGGCGCACCCGTCGGGATATTCAGCTCCAGCACTTGCTCTCGGGAGAGCTGCTCCAGCTCCATGATCAGGGCCCGTAAGCTGTTTCCGTGCGCCGCGACGAGAATTGTGTCCCCTTTCAAAAGATAGGGCTTGATGGTGTATTCATAGTAGGGCAACACACGCTCCGCGGTGTCTTTCAGGCTTTCCCCCCCTGGCGGAGGCACGTCGTAACTCCGTCGCCAGATCTTCACCTGTGCCTCGCCGTATTTTTTCACGGTCTCGTCCTTGTTTAATCCTTGGAGCTCGCCGTACATCCGTTCATTGAGGGCCTTGTCCTTTTCGATCGGGATGGCCGTCTGGCCGATGATGTCGAGCACCAGTCGCAACGTCTCATTTGCGCGGGCCAACACGGAGGTAAAGGCGCGGTCGAACGTGAAGCTGCGCAGTTTCTCGCCTGCGTCCTTCGCTTCCTGAATGCCGCGAGGGGAGAGCGGCACATCGACCCAACCGGTAAAACGATTCTCCAAATTCCATTGCGATTCACCATGACGGAGCAAGATCAATCGAGCCATTGTGCGTTCCTCTCAAGGCTGAAGGGAGATGATGGTCACGGACCGAAGCATACTGGAACAGACGCTCAAGTCAAGCGGTCGTATTCGTCAGATCTCGGCAGCACCCATCACTCTTGGGACACCATGCGAGCCCTCGACCGATCGAACGCCCGCAGAAGCTGGTGGAAGAATGAGCTGGCCCGGGCGTTGGAAATAAAGCGGACTCTAATTCACTCCAATCAAAGTACCTGTCCCCATTTTTCTGCTCAGTGGTTACAAGGAGACAGGCGAGATCGAGTATGCCGCCGATACCGCTCTAGACCACATGGCAGTGATGGATGAAAACGAAAGTCCGGTCGAGGTACATTTAAGGAAGAACTGATATTATAACTTCAAGGGTTTTGCCGGCGTACTACATCGAGAACGGAATGGGTGGTTTACTGAATTGCAGGGAGCCCGCTCCCGCACCATAGACTAGGAGGTGCCTTATGGATCTATTTGATAAGACTAGACAGGACATGGAGGCCGAAGTCAAGAAATCGTTCAAGTGGGTCGTGTTAACCGCCATCTTCGGGCTCGTGTTGTTGACGTTTTATGTCATGGTCAAGTGAGCCCTCTCCAGCCTACATGTTCCAGCGCCTGGTCGATGTGCTCGCGCGCTAGATCTTCTGGGGTCGGCATGGGGCGCAAAATACCCCTTTCCCTTAGAGAAAGCACCCCAACTTGGGAGGGAGTGGTCCTGGAAATGGACTCATTGGATCACCGGGGGCGTTGCTTGACTTGATACTTCGATGCAGAAAAATGAAACGTAGAGTGAGGACTGATGGCTCGATCCCCCACGCCGCCGTTCGGCGTACGCCAGGCAGACGCAAACTCACCCATTTTCACACGCTACTTGCCGAGACTGGCTTCGCCGGTTTTCCTGGAAACAGTTCCCCATCCGGCTGACCGTCCTGAAGCATTTTGAACATGGTGATCGCGAACAACACGTATAAGGCGACTCCGATCCAGATCACATAGGACTGGACGCCTCCACGTTCTTTCAGTACCTCATCCTGCTTTGCCGGATCGGTCCATGCGTTCTTCTTGAAAGCGCCAATCTGCTCGCGGCAGTGCCAGTAGTACACATAATTCGCTGTAGCTCCGGCCATGATGCTCCAGACGAGGCCCACGGTAACGTCGCCGGTCAAGTAGGTTGAGATCATCGGACCGAGGGCGTAGACCAGCGCGTACACATACATTTTTCGGTAGAGAAACCAGAGGAAGGAAATATAGAGAAAGGCCGGCCAATTCCACGTCAGAGCGAACTTCGGCTCTTCCCCCAATCCGAACTTTTTAAAATGTTTCAGGTAGCGGTCGGCGTGGGGACCGATGAATTGGCGCCAGAGATGTTCATCGGCGTGGATTACGGGGGTGGCGATCGGTGCTTCGGGCTCGACGGCAAGTGCGGTTCCGCACTGGTAGCAGAATTTGGCGTCTTCCTGGTTCTGCTGGTGGCACTGTGCGCAGGATTTCATCCGCCAGAGAGTAGCACAATAAAGACACCACCTGGGTAAAGAAGCAGCAAGTTGATTCCATCGACAGGCCTATGCTACCTTCCCTTACTTTACAAAGGGATACGTCTGTCATGCCGACAGAAGAACTGAAGCAGGATGCTGCACGTTATTTGATGCAGACTTATACGCGTCAACCGCTCTCGATCGTGCGAGGGCGTGGGACGAAGGTGTACGACCTTGAGGGGCGAGAGTATCTCGATTTCGTCGGTGGGATTGCGGTGAACATCCTCGGGCATGGCCACCCGGAGCTGGTTCAGGCGATCCAGCGCCAAGCCGCGCAGCTGATCCATACTTCGAACCTCTATTACACAGAGCCACAAGTGAAGCTGGCGCAGATGCTGGTCGATCACTCGTTTGCCGACAAGGTATTCTTTTGCAACAGCGGGGCAGAGGCGAATGAAGCAGCGATCAAGCTGGCCCGCCGTTATTCCCATGACAAGTATGGAGGCGGGCGGTTCGAGATCGTCACGATGAAGAACTCCTTCCATGGCCGGACGATGGCGACGTTGACGGCGACCGGCCAGGAAAAGGTTCAGAAGGGTTACGAGCCGTTGCTGCCGGGTTTCAGCTACGTCGCCTTCAATAATCTGGAAGAACTGGAACGGGCCGTGACCGACAAGACTGCGGCGATTATGCTCGAGCCGATTCAGGGCGAGGGGGGCGTCTATGTCGCGGACCGCGAGTGTCTGAAGCAGGTGAGTGATTTGTGCGCCAAAAAAGACGTGCTGTTGATCTTCGACGAAATACAGACTGGAATGGGACGGACCGGGACGCTGTTTGCCTATGAGCAGTTAGGGGTGCAGCCGGACATCATGACCTTGGCGAAGGGGTTGGGGGGCGGCGTGCCCATCGGAGCCTGTCTCGCGACGGACTCCGTTGCAAAGGCCTTCACGCCCGGCAGTCATGCCTCGACATTCGGCGGCAATCCGCTTGCCTGTTCGGCGGGCTTGGCCGTCTGTCGTGCTCTACTGGAAGGCCAGGTACTCGATCATGCACGCCGGATGGGAGAGTATTTTTCGAAGGGGTTATCGGACTGTAAGGAGCGACACCGGGTGGTGCGAGAAGTGCGTGGCCTCGGGCTCTTGCAAGGGATTGAGCTCAATATGGATGGGAAAGCCGTCGTGAGCGAGTGTTTGTCCCGCGGCATTCTAATCAATGCGACCGGCGAGCATGTGCTTCGGTTCGTGCCGCCCTTAATCATCACCCAGCTGGAAATCGATCGATTGCTCGATACGCTTGCTCAGATTTTCAGCAAACAGGCGGCGTAAAGTGTACCCGCGCCGAATGGATACAACAGGGATGACCACACGAGCGACAGGAATGCGGGCCGGCAAAAAAGATTATCTGGATGTTGCGGCCATCAGCAAGGCGGAGGTGGAGAGTTTACTCGCGTCGGCAGCCCTGTTGAAGGACAAACAGCGGCGCGGGGTTCCTCATCCGTTGCTTCCCGGAAAGACGTTGGGGCTTCTGTTCCAGAAACCGTCAACGAGGACACGGGTGTCGTTCGAGGCGGGCATGAACCAGTTGGGCGGCCATGCGATGGTCCTGCCCATGGCTGACATTCAGCTTTCGCGCGGAGAAAGTGTCGCCGATACGGCGCGCGTGTTGTCGCGCTATCTCGACGCAATCGTCATTCGTACCTATGACCACTCGATCGTGGAGGAATGGGCGAGGGAAGCCACGATGCCGGTGATCAATGGGCTGACCGACCTGAGCCATCCTTGTCAGGCCCTCTCAGATCTCCTGACCATTTGCGAGAAGAAGGGCCGTTTGAAGGGGATTAAGATCGCCTATATCGGCGACGGCAACAATGTGGCGAATTCACTGATCGAGGCGGCGGCGAAGATGGGGATGCTCATCACTCTCGGTTGTCCGGTGGGGTATCAGCCGGAGCAGAATGTCGTCGATAGGGCTAGGTTAGAGGCCGCAAAAACCGGTGCGGTGATCGAGATCGGGGACGATCCCCATGTCGCGGCGAAGGAAGCGGACGTCATCTACACCGATATCTGGATCAGTATGGGGCGCGAACGGGAGCATGCGCGAAGGCTAAAAGTCTTGGCTCCTTATCAAGTGAACAGCCGCTTGTTGCATCGCGCCAAGCCCGATGCGATCGTTATGCACTGTCTGCCCGCCCACCGGGGTGAAGAAATCAGTGCCGAGGTACTGGATGGTCCGCAGTCGGTCATCATCGACCAGGCGGAGAATCGGTTGCATATGCAGAAGGCCATCTTAACGAACCTATTAGGGAAGAGGAGTCGGACGGGACGATGAGTCGTGTCATTAAGAAAGTGGTGCTGGCCTATTCAGGCGGGCTCGATACCTCTGTGATCTTGAAGTGGCTCCAGGAGACCTACGATTGCGAGGTCATTGCCTTTTGTGCCGATTTGGGCCAGGGGGAAGATCTCAAGGCGGTCAAGGTTAAAGCGCATAAACTCGGCGTGAAGCGCGTCTATATTGAGGATCTGCGGGAAGTGTTTGTCAAAGACTATGTGTTCCCGATGTTGCGCGCCAATGCGGTGTACGAAGGCTCGTACCTATTGGGGACGTCCATCGCCCGTCCGCTGATCGCCCGTCGGCAGATTGAGATCGCCAAGAAGGAAGGGGCCGATGCCGTATCTCATGGAGCGACGGGAAAGGGCAACGACCAGGTCCGCTTCGAGTTGACCTACATGGCGTTGGAGCCCAAGATCGCAATCATTGCCCCTTGGCGTGATTGGGCCTTTCGTTCGCGCCGCGAGTTGATCGAATATGCCGAGCAACATGGTATTCCCGTGACGGCGACGAAGGCGAAGCCGTACAGCATGGATCTGAACTTGTTTCACGTGAGTTACGAGGGCGGCATTCTCGAAGATCCATGGGAGGCCCC
>DASVEA010000459.1:0-7116 GCA_036380815.1 Nitrospiraceae bacterium | reverse complement strand
TTTTCAGCATCCTGCTAGGGATAGGCAGCGGGAGCCGTCAAGCCAGTCTCCTCAGGGAAGCCCAGCATGAGGTTCATGGCCTGAATGGCCTGGCCTGCGGCACCTTTCACAAGATTATCCAGCGCGGCCACCGTAATGACTGATCCTGCACGGGGGTCTAGGTAGACCCCGATGTCGCAATAGTTGGAACCCTTGATATAGCGCGGATTCGGTATGATGTCTTCTTGGACCCTGACGAATCGCTCTCCTTTGTAAAAGGTTCGATACAGCGCGCGCAGGTCCGGCAGCGACATTGAATTCTTCAATCGGCAGTAGGCGGTGCTCAAGATGCCGCGGTTCATCGGTACGAGGTGTGGGGTGAATGTCACGATTGGCTGTGCGGCAACCGTTCCCGATGGCTGAGATACGCGTCGAAGCAACCCACCGAGTTCTTGTTCGATCTCAGGAGTGTGGCGGTGCTGCCCGATTTTGTAGGGCTCTAAGGATTCATGGGCTTCCGGAAAATGGTAAGGGAGAGCAGGACTTCGCCCCGCGCCAGAAATGCCGGATTTCGCATCGATAACCACGGTGTGTGGTTGTACGAGATCCTCGGCGAACAGTGGAGCCAACTGCAAAATGGCCGCAGTCGAGTAACAGCCAGGCGACGCAACCAACTTTGCCTTGGCGATGGCAGTGCGATGCAATTCCGGAAGTCCGTAGACCGCGTCCTTCAGCAAGCCTGCGTAAGTATGCGGTGTCTGATACCACTGTTCATACACCGCTGGATCCTTGAGCCGGTAATCGGCGCTGAGGTCCACCACCAGTTTGCCGGTTTTGATGCAGGCGGAGACCGGTGCCAATGATTTGGTATGGGGAAGGGCCAAGAAGACTGCATCTACCTGTTCCGCTAAGACTTCGGGTGAGAGCGCTTGAAACACGAGAGACACGAGACCGGTCAGACTGGGGAAGACCGCTGCCACGGAAGTCCCGGCGGATTTCTCCGATGTAACAGCGTGAAGCTCAAAATGCGGGTGGTGGGCTGCCAGGCGAACGAGCTCCGCTCCGGCATATCCACTAGCCCCTGCGATTGCGATGCGTATTTTCTTCATCTGTCTCACCCGCTATGCACCCACCGACACAAAAAAAGGGAAGGCCTGGAGCCTTCCCTTTTTCTGACTGTGGCTCCGATGTTTATCGCTTTGAGTACTGGAACCGTTTTCTTGCACCCTTCTGTCCGTACTTTTTCCGTTCTTTGACGCGCGAGTCCCGTGTCAGCAATCCTTCCTTCTTCAAGGGCGTACGAAGGGGCTGATTGAGTCCCACCAACGCGCGTGCGATGGCATGACGCAGGGCGCCGGCTTGTCCGGTCGGTCCGCCGCCGTGTACCGTGGCCTTGATCGAGTACTGCCCAACGACACCGCCGATTTCGAGCGGGAACTGAATAATCTGCCGCAAGGTCAGTCGTGGGAAGACCTTCTCGATCGGTTGATCATTGATCGTAATGTCGCCTGCCCTCCCAGTGACCCAGGCCCTAGCAATTGCACACTTTCGTCGCCCGGTTGCATATTGAGTCGCTACTGCCATGCTACAACGTCTCCTTCTTTGGTCGCGGTGATGACTATAGGGCAATCGGTTCCGGTTGTTGAGCCTGGTGCGGATGTGCGGGCCCGACATAGACGCGGAGTTTCTTTGCCATATGATTTCCCAAAGGGTTCTTGGGAAGCATGCCTTCGATCGCTTTGGTCAAGAGTTCTGTCGGATTCTTTCGAAAGACATGCTGCGCCGTCGCGGTCTTGAGCCCGCCTGGAAATCCGCTATGATGGCGATAGAGTTTAGTGGCCATTTTGTTGCCGGTCAGATGGATCTTCTCCGCATTCACGATCACAATATGGTCACCCATGTCCACATGGGGGGTGAAGGTTGGCCGGTGTTTGCCGCGCAACATCCCGGCGACGCGGGCTGCCAATCGGCCCAGCGTTTTTCCCTCCGCATTCACGAGGTACCATTTTTCCCGCACGTCCAAAGGCTTTTGCATGTAGGTCAACATCGCTCTTTCCGCTCCTTCGCTATCGAGTGAATCAAGTTTCCTGTACTTCCGGTGTGCCAATATCTTTCGACTCTAGTTTTGCCAGCCAGGCGTCGAGATTCGTTGTGCTCCGCCTCCTCAACACATCTTGGGTAATGTAGATCGGGCAAGGAGCCCGGAGGGCCAACGAGATTGCGTCGCTGGGCCTGGCATCGATTGTCCGCTCCACGCCTTTGTTGGTGACATGGACCATGGCGTAATAGGTGCTGCTTTTGACGTCCCCAATGACGACGCGTTGGATCGTGATGTTCAAATGTTCGGCGAAACTCTTGATCAAATCATGGCTCATTGGCCGCGGAGTGATCATGGTATCAAGCGCTAACTTAATGGCATTACCTTCTGCGGCCCCGACCCAAATCGGAAACGTATCGAGGGCGCCCTCCTGTCGTGCCAAGACGACAATTCTAGTGTCGGTGTTGGCCTCCTCGAGGATGCGATCAACCCGGTATTCAACCAGATCTTGTTCTTTGGGTAGATCGACGGCGCTCATAGTGCGTCTCGCTGACTCAGGAGTCCAGTTTGCCGAAATCTTCTGGTTTGAGATTTTCCAGCCACTTTTCGAGTTCTTCGGAGCTCTGTTTGGTGATGACCGAATTGTTCGCAAACACCGGCGCATTGCTCCGAAGCGCCAGCGCAATCGCATCGCTGGGTCTGGCGTCGACGGTATATTCTGAATCTTCGTACATCAAATGGATTTTCGCAAAATAGGTGTGCTCCGACAAGTCCGTAATGACCACACTGATGATTTTCGCGTTGTAGGCATCGAGGAGCGACTTCATGAAGTCGTGCGTCATAGGACGGGGGGGCGTGACGTTTTCCAGTGCCATGCTGATCGCACCTGCTTCTGACTTGCCGACCCAAATGGGAAGCATGTCGGACTGCTCTTCGTCACGCAGCACCACGATATACGCGTTATTATAGGGGTCGAACATCAACCCTTTAACGTGCATCTGAGTAATCACAAGAAACCGGCTCCTTCTCTTAACCTGACGGGGATGGTGCTAACCCTGCCTGCGGATGGATCAAGAACTTTGAAATGTAGCATTTCTGAAATCGGCCTGTCAACGAAGCCTGCGAGATCACTGAAGAAATTCACGAGCCTGTTAGGCCGGTGGGCGATAGTTCTGATCGAGCTTTCCAGTATCAGTTTGCTCGCCCAGCTTGAGAAAGGCCTTCATCTGCTTCTTCACGAGTTCTCTGCCGCTCTCTTCGCCCAGATTGACCTGATACTCGTTGATGACCATAACCCGCATGCCTTCCCACTTTTTCCAGCAGGGTTTGCAGACCTTGGCTTTGATCTCGGATTCAAGCCTCCCCATGAAGAGAGGATCAGTGATCGTTTCTCCTGCTTGTCCACACGTAACGCACTGGACGTCTGCCATGGTGTGAGGATCCTCCTGCATATTTATTAGGTGAGTGTGACGGGAGATTGTAACACTGCGGTCGTGCTAAGAAAAGAGGGGAGCGGATTGACCAGCACAGGGCTTCGTGCTAAGAAGATTTGCCTTATGAATGGATATGCCCGGATGGCGGAACTGGCAGACGCGCCGGACTCAAAATCCGGTTCTCGTAAGAGAGTGGGAGTTCGACCCTCCCTCTGGGCACCATCAGTTCACATCGTGCCAATAGGCTTGGCGTGGGGGGTTTGTCCTTTCGGGTGGTGGTCGGATTGTGCGCGAACCCGTATCAAATTACCACGCATATCCCCAGTTGACATGTTCGAATGGGTAGCCTATATTTTGCGGCTTAGAGTGATGAAGACTCTTCAAATTCATGATGTTGGTCCCAACTTGGTGTCCGTCATTTCCCTTCATCCTCAAATCTCATCTCACCAAGGAGGCAGCACATGCGTAACGTGGTGGCACTAGGAGCAGCAATACTTTTTGTTGGTGCTGCGGGTATGGCAAGCGGCCAGGAGCGCTTGCAGACGAACCAATCCGGAATGGGTGTGGGCGAAGGAGTTGGCGATGTGTCGGGGTCGAGTACTCGCGTGACCACCTTTGATCGAACCCAGTTCCTCGATCGGTTGTCGCAGGCGGAGACGATTTATGGCCGCGTGATTGGCATCGATCTGCCGGGCAGAAAAATGCATCTCGAGGGCGGTGGAAGCTCCCACGATGAGGGGCGTGCAGGCGGTGGCGCGATGAACTACCGCACGGTGTATTTTGATGACAAGACCAATTACGATCAGATTCGTATTCTTGAGTCTGGTGACGACGTGACCATTCAGGCAATCGAGGAAACCAGTGCGAGCCAGCCGTTCGGCACAGGCCGTAAGATTGTCCGTGAGATCACCGTTATGCGAGGTAATGAGAAGCTTGCTGGTTTCGGCGGACTTGGACAGCGCCCGAACCCCAGGACCGAGCGTGGGATTGAAACGAACAGTGGCTCCACCACTGGTGGCATTGGTGATTCTGTGCTTCCAGGAAAGATCGATTCCGGTATCACCAGCCCGGTTGGTGAATACACCGGTGCTGCTCCCTGCTGGCAGTGTGAACCACAGCCGGGATGGGGCAATGCAGTCGGCAACCAGTCGGACTACGGGACGGACTACACCAAGCCAAACTTGGTCAAGGGCCTGAACTAAGCCGAGACTCATTTCGTGAGGGTGTGAGGAAGGGGCAGCAAGGTGCTGCCCCTTTTTTTTGCGTTCACATGCCGGTACACTTGGTGCAGTGCTTGCTGGGCCGCCGACTCCTTGTTAGGATTTGTGTCCGGCCAGCGCGCAGCGCATAGTCAAGACTGTTGCGGAGGAAAAAGACGTGGCAGGAAATGGAGAGGGAAACACGACAGTGACTGGTCAACCGGACGCCGAGTTGGATTTACGAGGAGTGATTTGCCCCTATAACTTCGTCAAAACGAAGTTGAAACTGGAAGCGATGGAGCAGGGACAGATACTTTCGGTGCTGTTGGACGCTGGCGACCCGATTCGGAATGTCCCTCGCAGCGTGAGTAATGAGGGGCACACCATCCTTTCGGAAGATCGCGTCGAAGGATGCTATCGAGTGGTTATCCGCCGACGTGACGATGAGTAGTTTTGCGATCCTGCCCGATACCCTTCAATGACGACCGTCACCGCTGAGTCCTTCGGCACTGGTCCAATCTGATCGAGCAGCTCACCCGGCACCCCGCGAGAGAGGGTCTCTTCGCGCGTTGTGAGATTCATCGCGATGGCAATCTGTCTGGTAGGGAGTATCTGCGACAGGATTTTTAGTAGGCTTATCAGGGCTCCGGGACCCACATAGAAGACCAGGGTTCTTCGTTCTTTGCGGAGTTGAGAGAGGTATTGTGCGAGACGACGACTGGTTGAGGGAAGCTGTCCCTCAAAGATGATCGCATCACCAGAAAAGCCGGAGATTGCCGCCGCTGCCGTCATGGTAGAGGGACCAGGAATGATCGTGACCGGGATTCCTGATTGATGGGCAGCAGCCACAAACAGACTGCCTGGGTCGTAGATGACCGGGGTTCCGTTGTCTGAGACGAGGGCGATATCCTGGCCCTGCCGGAGTCGATGCAGCAGGAGCCGTACTTTATCGTGGCGTTGGAACGGGCCGTAGCTTGTGACTGTTGCGGTGATGCCATGATGGGCTAGGAGCGCCTGGGTTACGCGAGGGTCCTCTGACGCAATAACCGTAACGTGGCGCAACGTGGCAAGGGCCCGAAGGGTGATGTCATCAGGGTGGCCGATCGGCGTGCTGACGACATAGAGGGTGCCGGGAGGGTTAGACAGGGTTGTCCGGCCTTCCACTCCGCGATCGTTCGGTTGACTCCCATCTCGCGCCATCGATATAATTCACCCCTTAATGCCAGCCTGTTTGTCCTGAAAAGTTGAGAGGATAGACCTCTATGGCCGCCATGTTTTTCGTGGTCACGATGGCCCTGTATTTTGCGGCTACCGTTTCCTTTCTTGCCTACCTGCTCTGGCCTTCTGAAGTCCTGTCAAACGTCTCCCTGGGTATGACGGCGACCGGGTTTGCCTCACACACGATCGCGTTGGGCGCAGGGATGATCGGGGTGACGGACGTATCGACGCCAGGATTCCATCAAGCCCTGTCGTTTTTTTCCTGGGTGTTGATTTTGGTCTTTCTCGCCGTGGAGTTTCGCCATCATCTGCACGTGCTTGGCTCGTTCATTGTTCCCCTGGCACTGGTCTCGCTGGTCTCTGCCGCGGCATTGCCGGAAACCGCTCCGACGCTCACGCCGGTGTTTCGAACCTTGTGGGTCCATGTCACGCTGAGCATGCTCGGTACCGTGGGGTTTGCCATCGCCTTTGTGGCTGGTCTCATGTATCTGATTCAGGATGGACTTCTCAAGTCCAAACGGTTCAATGTCCTCTACTCAAAGTTACCCGCCCTGGATTTTCTCGACCATCTGAATCAACAGTCCATTGTGACGGGGTTTCCGCTGCTCACGCTCGGCATCATTACTGGCGCACTGTCCGCCGAGTTCTCTCGGGGGTCGTATCTGAACTGGAATCCCGAGCAAACATGGGCGTTGGTGACGTGGGTGTTCTACTTTGTCGTACTGATGGGACGACTGACGGTGGGCTGGAGAGCCAAACGGGCGGCCTATCTAACAATCATCGGATTTGCCGGAGTTATTTTGACCCTCATTGGCGTGGTCCTCAAGGGTCACGGACCGGTGTCTTAATATGCATATTGTTGTCGTCGGTTTGAGCCACAAGACCGCCCCAGTCGAAATCCGAGAGAAACTTGCGGTCCCTGAGAGCCGGATGGGTGAAGCCTTGACCCGTCTCTGCTCGTATCAGGGGGTGCGGGAAGGAATATTACTGTCGACGTGCAATCGTGTTGAGGTCTATGCCGTCGTCGATGAGATCGAATCAGGGTACGGGCGAATCCAGGATTTCCTGGCTGATGCCCACCTTTCGCTGTCCTCGGAGCAGCTCACTCCCCATATGTACTGGCACGAGGGGGATCGGGCGATCAGCCATTTATTTCGAGTGGCCTCCAGTCTCGACTCCATGATTGTCGGCGAGTCGCAGATTCTGGGCCAGATCAAAGAGGCCTTCGAGGTTGCGCTTACGCACAAGG
>DASVEA010000458.1:0-3294 GCA_036380815.1 Nitrospiraceae bacterium | reverse complement strand
CAGGACCAGGACGAGGACGTGACCTGTCTCAAGAGCGGGCTCCCAATGCATCAGGGTCAGGGTCCGGCGTCATCATCGATCCTGACGGACACATCATCACGAACAACCATGTCATCGGCGACGCGACGGAAATTGAGGTCCGCTTTTCCGATAAGTCCAAGCTGATTGCGCAGGTTGTCGGTAAGGATCTGGATACAGATTTAGCCGTCCTCAAGGTAACCGCTGACCATCCCCTTTCGAGCGCGAGATTTGGGGATTCGTCTGCCGTGCGCGTCGGCCAATGGGTACTTGCCGTGGGAAATCCTTTCGGACTCGATCGGACAGTCACTCTCGGCGTCGTCAGCGGGATCGGGCGGGAGAACATCAATCTCTCGCGCTACGAAAATTATATTCAGACGGATGCGTCGATCAATCCCGGCAACTCGGGTGGCCCCCTTTTCAACCTGCGCGGCGAAATCATCGGCATCAATACCGCCATCATTAACTTCGCCCAAGGGATCGGTTTCGCGATTCCCTCCAACATGGTCAAGCAAGTGATTCAGCAGTTGCTGGCTCAGGGACGGGTGACACGAGGCTGGCTGGGCGTCGGTATCCAGCCGCTCACGGTGGAGTTGGCACGCAAGTTCGGCGTCAACGAAGGCGAAGGGGTGCTGGTCAACGAAGTCTTCGAGAAGGACCCGGCTGCGGCAGCCGGCATCAAACCCGGCGACATCCTGACCCGTATCGACGGCACCGTGATCGACACGCCGAACCGGCTTTCTCGCGTCGTGGCGGGATTGCTCCCGGGTTCGACGACAAAAGTTGAGATCGTCCGCGATCAGCAACGCCTGGTGCTGGACGTCGCTCTCATTGAGCGTCGGGACCAGGCCATGATCGCCTCGCTCCCCCAGGTACGCACTGAAGTCAAGCTAGGCTTCGATGTGCAAGATTTGACGCCGGGCCTCGCCGATAAATTCAAGCTGCGGGAAAGCCGGGGCGTAATCATCAGCAAAGTGGAGCCTGGAAGCCTCGCCCAATCCGAAGGCCTTCACGAGGGCGATCTCATCAAAGAAGTGAACCGTGTCGATGTGGGGTCGGTCGGTGAATTCAGCAGCGCGCTCTCCAAGGCCCACCGAGGCGAAACCGTTCTCCTCCGCGTGCTGAGAGAAAGCCGCGCCTTCTATGTAGTGCTCAAATCGACTGACCCCTAGCAGGATGCTGAAAAAGTCCGTCAGCGGCGTTCTCGCATCGCTCAGAGGCTCAACGTACCGAAGCGTACGCCTCGCCTCTTCGCTCGCTGCGGCCTTGCTGAACGGCCTTTTTGAGCATCCTGCGCTGGCGTTCTCCTCTTGTCTCGGACCTCCAGGCTATTGAAATCCTGCTATGCCGGAATAATTCCCGCAGCCGTTAATTCATCAATGCGCCGCCGCGTGAGTTTCCACCTTGTGCGCTTCAATGATTCGAACCGCAAGCTCACGCGGCACTTCGTCGTACCGCGCGAATTCCATCGCATAACTACCACGTCCAGCCGTGAGCGAGTTCAGCGTCGTGGCATACGTGAGCAGCTCCGCCATTGGAACAAGAGCCGTGATCTGCTCCATCCGGTCTTTCGCCTCCACGTGGAGAATCCGCCCTCGGCGCGCATTCAAGTCCCCAATCACCCCTCCGATGTGATCCGCCGGCGCCTCAACCTCCACCGTCATGATCGGTTCTAACAGGACGGCATGGGCCTCCTCCAAGGCGCTCTTGAACCCCATCGACGCGGCAATCTTAAACGCCATCTCAGATGAATCGACCGCATGGTACGACCCCTCGTACACAGCAACCCGGCAATCGACGACAGGAAACCCCGCCAAGCTCCCGTGGTGCATGGCTTCGACCACCCCCTTCTCCACCGCCGGAATAAAGTTGCGTGGAATGGCTCCGCCGACCACCTTGTTCTCAAACTTGAATCCCTCCCCGCGCGGCAGAGGCGCGAGTTCCAGCCAGCAATCACCGTACTGGCCATGCCCGCCGGTTTGCTTCTTATATTTCCCCTGCGCCTGTGCCGTGGTGCGAATAGTTTCGCGGTACGGAATCTTGGGCATATGAAGCACCACTTCCGCACCGTATTTGCGGCGCAATTTTTCGAGCGCAAGATCGATGTGCAACTGGCCCATCCCGCTTAAAACCATTTCCTTCGTGTCGGCATGTCGCGAAAATTCGAGCGTCGGATCTTCTTCGATCAACTTATGCAGCCCGAGACTGATTTTCTCGATATCGGCACTGGACTTCGGCTCGATCGCAAAGGACAGCACAGGCCGCGGAAGCACCGTCTTCGGGTAACAGATGGGAGCATGTTCGTCACAGAGCGTGTCGCCGGTTTGCGTATCTTTGAGTTTCCCAATGGCCACGATCTCCCCTGCGCCAGCCGAAGACACGGTCGTATGTTTCTTTCCCAACAATGTATAGAGATGTCCGCTTTTCTCTTTGCTGCCCCGAGAACTGTTGAAGACCGTCGAGTCTGCGTGAAGGATCCCCGACAAGATCCGCAGATACGACAGTCGTCCGACAAACGGGTCAATCAGCGTCTTGAAGACGACTCCGGAAAATGGGTCTTCCAGAACGGCGCGGCGGCTCATCGCCTCTCCCGTTTCTGGATGCAGGCCTTCCAACGGCGTTCTCGACGCCCGGTCCATCGGCGATGGCAACAAATCGACGATCGCGTTGAGGAGGGGAACGATCCCAATATTCTTGATAGCGGAACCGCTGTAGAGCGGGACAATCGTGCCGGCCTGGACGCCACGGCGAAGTTCATTGATCAGGTCCTCCTGTGTCAATTCCCCGACAGTAAGATACTGCTCCAATAATCGGTCATCACGTTCGGCCACCCCTTCCTGGGCGCGCTTCCGTGCGTCCCCCACCACCGCCCGCTCATTCTCAGGTATCGGCAACTGCTGAATCGTGGAGGTCTCCGTCCGCGAAGTGATGACGCGCTGTTGAAGGAGATCCAGCACCCCCCCAAGCTGCACGCCGATGCCATAGGGCAACGACATCGGCAGCGGCATGATCCCAAGATCGCGTTGACACATCGCGACAACCCCGTCGAGGGAGGCCACGTCTTTATCCAATTCGTTGAGGAACAGAAGGCAGGGCAAGCCGAGCGCTGTGACGCGAGACCAGACTCGGACAAGTTCGCTCCGGATCCCCGACGAGGCACCCACCACCAGAATCACGGCCTCCACCGCTCGCAATGCCATGACCGTCTCCCCGAGCAGGCTCAGCGCGCCGGGGGGATCGACGAGATTGATGGTCGTGTGATTCCAGGAACAACGG
>DASVEA010000457.1:0-3511 GCA_036380815.1 Nitrospiraceae bacterium | reverse complement strand
AAACTCCTCTCGAATGGCGCGGATCAAGTCCTCGGATCGAAGGCCACGGCCTTCCTTTGCGATCGCCCGCTTGACGGCAAACTTCTTCGCGCGCGACACGATGCCTTCGATCAACGCACCGCTCGCGAAATCCTTGAAGTAGAGCACTTCTTTTTCACCGTTCGCATAGGTGACCTCAATGAATTTATTCTCCTCCGAGGACGCATACATCGCTCCGACCGTGAGATCGGTCATCTGTTCGACTAGGGCCTTGGCGTCTCCCCCATGGCGTTTCAAATCTTCCTCGGCAAACGGCAGATCGATGCTCAGATACTTCGAGAAAATATCCTTGGCAGCCACTGCATCGGGACGACCCACCTTGACCTTCACATCTAACCGTCCGGCACGGAGAACAGCCGGATCGATAAGGTCCTGGCGATTACTGGCTCCGATCACAATTACATTGCGGAGCCGTTCCATGCCGTCGATTTCCGAGAGAAACTGCGGAACGATCGTCGATTCAATGTCGGAAGAGATCCCGGTGCCTCGCGTTCTAAAGAGCGCATCCATCTCGTCGAAAAATACGATGACGGGATTACCGTCTTCCGCCCGCTCTTTCGCTTTCTTGAAGACTTCACGGACTTGGCGCTCGGACTCACCGACATACTTATTGAGCAACTCAGGGCCCTTCACATGCAAGAAATAACTCCGTACCTCTTTGCCGGTGAGATGCCCGAGCTTCTTCGCGATCGAATTCGCAACGGCTTTGGCGATCAAGGTTTTTCCGCATCCCGGCGGTCCATAGAGCAAAACCCCCTTGGGCGCGCTCAATTTGTACTCTAAAAACAGGACCGGATGAAGGAACGGCAGCTCCACCGCATCCCGGACTTGCTCCAACTCGTGCTGCAATCCGCCGATGTGCTCATAGTCGACATCGGGCACTTCTTCCAATACCAATTCTTCCGCCTCGGACCTCGGCAACTTTTCGACGACATAGCCAGAGCGAGGATCATAGAGCAGGTGGTCGCCGACGCTCAATCGTTCGGCCAGCAGCGGGTCACCGAGTTCTGCAACTTTTTCTTCGTCGAAATGCAGCGTCACCAGGGCACGGTTACCTTCCAGCACGTCTTTGAGCCGCACGACTTCGCCCTGGACATCGAAACCTTTGACTTCAATGACGTTCAGCGCTTCGTTCAGGACCACTTCCTGCCCCTTACGCATCGCATTCCCTTTGATCGACGGGTGCAGGCTGACTTTCATCTTCCGTCCGGAGACATAGACATTTCCAGTTCCGTCAGTATTGAGACTGGAAAAGATGGCGTAGGCCGAGGGAGGCGCGGTCAGTTTCTCAACTTCGGCACGCAACGCTTCGATCTGCCCCTTCGCTTCCTGGAGAGTGGAGACAAGCTTTTCGTTCTGTTTGGTGGCTTGGTCGAGCTGATAGCGGGATTGATACAACCGACGGATTTCTTCTTCCATCGACTGGATCTGCACACGAAGCTTTTCGACCTCGCGAATATGTTCGTCGTTGCGTTGTGCCACGCCTGTTTCTCCTTCAGTCAACCGCTTCGTGATGTGCGTGACGGAATCTCGGAGAGACCGAAATCGACTCGGACTTTCTTTCTTGCCATCCATGGCGCCACTCGAAGAAAGCGAAACCTCTTGCTGAATCGAGAAGTCCTTGTCTGCGCGGATTCTATCATCCGTTCCTGGGGTGGTCAACCGGACGACGGCATCCTGCAGCATAATGGTCGTGCGTGAGGCATATCACGGTAAGAACGTCACGGCATCTAGTAACTCGCGCGTCGCCGACTCTACATCGGTCGCGCCGAGAACCGCCGTGACCACCGCCACACCAAATGCCCCGGCACGCCGCATCTCACGCGCACGCGCCGTCGTCACTCCGCCAATCCCAATAATCGGGATTCGGACCAGTCGACAAGCCTTCTCAAGGGTATGAATGCCGAGTGGCGGACCGAACATCTGTTTGGATGGCGTTTCGTAAATCGGGCCAAGGACGATGTAGTCTGCCCCCTGCGACTCTGCCTTCATCACCTCCTCTACCGCATGCACGGAAATACCCAGAAGACGCTGTGCCCCCAGCAACTGCCGTGCGACCGTAACAGGCAGACTATTGCTGCGCAAATGGACGCCGACTCCTTCCAGCGCCAATGCGACATCGATCCGATCATTGAGGAGGAGCTGGGACCTGCGCGAGGCCGTCACGGCCTGCACCTCACGTGCAAGCGTCACGAGTTCTCTGGCTGAGAGATCACGCTCACGGAGTTGAATCGCGGGTACCCCGGCTGTGAGAACCCGCTGCAGAAGGGGAACCAACGAACGCCCGTTGGTCTGACGTCGATCCGTGACGACAAGAAGACGGCTGGAGAGTGTCAACATCAGGGAAGCATTGGATCAGGAGTGCAGAGCGGGATGCTTAAAACGTTCGTCCAGCGAGGCCGCAGGCGATTCGAAACCGGAGGCGTGCCCTCTGGGGTACGTTGAGGATTTCGATGAGCTGAGAACGAAGCTGGCGGACGTTTTCAACATCCCGTTAGAGCATCCCTTCGATGGGACTACTCGCGGTCGCATACAATTTTCTCGGGATTCGTCCGGCTTTGTACGCAAGCCGGCCGGCATGCACCGCGTATTTCATCGCCTCGGCCATGGCAATGGGATCTTGAGCCCCGGCGATGGCCGTGTTCATGAGTACAGCGTCCGCCCCTAATTCCATCGCAAAGGCAGCATCGGACGCGGTCCCGACGCCGGCATCAACAATGATCGGCACCTTGACCATTTCCATGATGATTTTTAAGTTATATGGATTACGGATACCGAGTCCCGACCCAATCGGCGCCGCCAACGGCATGACGGCGGGGCACCCGATGTCGACGAGCTTCTGGGCCACGATGGGATCGTCATTCGTATAAGGCAGCACGATAAAGCCTTCCTTGACGAGAATCTTCGCCGCTTCGATCAATCCGACCGTATCGGGGAAAAGGGTCCTCTCGTCACCAAGCACTTCCAGCTTGATCAAATCGGACACGCCGGCGGCTCTGGCCAAGCGAGCATAGCGCAGGGCATCTTGCACGTTGTAACAGCCGGCGGTGTTGGGAAGAATGGTGTACTTCTTCGGGTCGAGATAATCGAGAAGGTTCTCTTTGGAGCGATCGGTAATATTGACGCGCCGCACCGCCACCGTCACCACATCGGCTCCCGACGCTTCAATGGCTTTCTTGGTTTCGGCAAAGTCCTTATACTTCCCGGTCCCAACAAAGAGTCGAGACGTAAACTCACGACCGGCAATGGTCAACCGATCATTCAGCATGGACGAAACCCCTCCTTTTTCCCTGAACCCCCACTGGCGCCCCGCCCCCGATGAAACTCAATATCTCCACTCGATCCCCCTGTTTCAGACTTCGGTGATCGAAATCCTTGCGATCCATGATTTCCAAATTCAGCTCCACCGCCACACGCTCCATCTTGATGGCGAGTTCACGCAGCAAATCCCCAACGGTGGCATCAGCCCGAC
>DASVEA010000456.1:0-3465 GCA_036380815.1 Nitrospiraceae bacterium | reverse complement strand
CAAATGGCAATGGGAGAACTGGGGACGCTCATGACCACAGGCCAACGGATCAGTCCGGCGAAGGCGCTCGCCGGGGGGTACATCTTTCACTATCCGACGCTGGAACCGGCCTTGCGGGCGATCCTGACGAAGGGATGAGGGTGGATGTGTCTATCTGAATTCACCCATGCTCCCGAGACTCTTCGCACTCGGAATTGCGCATCGATTGTAATTCACAAGGAGGTATTCACATGATGACCAAGAAGATCAACGTCACCACTGCCTTACTGCTGAGCGTGCTGACCGTCGTGCTGTTTCAGATCTCAGGGAAGACGAGTGAGGTCAGGGCTGCTGAGGAGCAGGACAAGCCCGGGAGTCAGGCCCAGCGGCCGCATGGAGACGATGCCAACCTGCCGAACGGTGTGATTGGCGTGTCGCTGCATGTCTGGGCAGAACGTATCGGCGATCCCGCCTCGCTCTACGTGGCCCATGTGCATCCGGAAAGTCCTGCACAGCAAGCAAGCCTCAAGCACGGAGATGAAGTGGTGACGGTGAACGGTGCCGCAGTCAGCGGTAAGACCTATGAGCAGGTGGTGAAGATGGTACGCGGGGAAGCGGGTACTGCGGTGAAACTGGGCGTGAAGGGAGAGGGGGGCCTGCGCGAGATTGCGATCACGCGAATCGCCAGCGAAAAACTCTATAAGGGCACGATGGAACCACATGGTGGGCCGATGCGATAGGTGGGCATCACGATCAACGCCATGCGTTCACGTTGGGTCTCCTTCGGGCAGGTCGAAGTGCGTTTGGCGATATACCTTAACCCTGCAAGGTCCAACACAGGAGGGTTCGGCCATGATTAGGCAAGTGACAGGGGCAGGCGCTGCGGTGCTCATTCTTGTTGCTGCGCTCTACCACCCAGGCGTAGCAACGGCACATGGAACTGTGAGCGGGGAAGACGACCCGTGCATGCGCCGGGTCGGTGAGATCCTGGTGCATTTCAACGCCTATCAGCCGCAATACCAACTGAGAGATCAATACTGCACGGACATTCCCAAGGAAGGCGACACCTTCCTCGTCGTAGACCTCGTGGACCCGGCGCTGCGCAACGAGCCGGTCGGTATGCGGGTCGTGAAGGGGAACGGGAGCAATGAGGCAGAAGGTGAGATTGTGGCAGACGTGCGTCCGAGCACCCACCCGGACGGAGTGCTCAGGAGCGAAGTCAGGCTGGACGAGGGCCTGTATACGGTCACCATTGCGTCGGAGAAACAGAATCTGATGCGGCGCCCGCAGTATCTTTTGCGGGTACACATGATCGATTATCAGAAGCTTATGGGTTTCGTGGCAGCACCCCTGATCGGAGTGCTGCTATTTGCCTTGCTCGCGTACAAGCTCATACGATCGAAGTGGCTGCAGAGTTGGCGCATGGGAAGTACTCAGTGAAGTTCCTGGTGCTCTCGTTGGACTGTCACGTGATTCAGTCGTCCTTCGACTTCGCTTAAAGGGCAAACTGCAAGAGAAATGATTGAGGTCATCGCGGCGCTTATCCGCTGGCTGGCGCTTGCATCCTGTTCGATCGGGATTCACGGCCACGACGGTGCTGTGTGTCGCGTATATGATGCGGAAACGGATCCTTTTTTCTGATGAAGGCCCGGCAGCGAAGCACCACACCACTGTATCGGAGGAGTGACACTGTTGAGAGGGGTTGTTTGGCTCAGACGGGATCTGCGGCTACAAGACCAGCCGGCACTTACTGCCGCCTGCGAAGATTGCGACGACGTCATTCCCCTCTTCGTATTCGACGATCCCCTCTTGCGCTCACGGCAGTTCGGGTCGCCCGCCGTGACGTTCATGCTCTCCTGTCTCGACGAACTCGCCGGTGCTCTGGCCGCTCGAGAACTTGCCCTCCAGTGGCGCCGGGGGAATCAAATCGACGAGGTGATCCGTTTCGTCGCGGACGTCAAGGCCGATGCGGTCTACTGGAATCGCGATTACGAGCCGGCGGCGATCGAGCGAGATCGGAAAGTCCAGCAGGCTCTCATGACCCGTGGAGTGGTGGTCCATACGTTCAAGGACCATGTGGTATTCGAGGCTGAAGAGATTAGAGGCTCGACGGGAGATCCGTTGCAGCGATACAGTGCCTATCGGGCACGGTGGTGGTCTAAGTGGCACGCCGCGACCCCGCCCCTCCTTCCCCTTCCCGTCAGGCTGAGGAACTTGCGCTCCGGTGCCTCGTCACCCCGAATCGCACTGCCGACGGTGGAAGATCTTGGCTATCAAACAGTTCCCTTGTCAATCAAACAGGGAGAGAGGGAAGCGCAGCGGAGGCTCCACTGGTTTCTTGACGGTCCCGTCCATACCTATGCTGAAGGACGGAATCTCCCCGCGATCGACGGGACATCCAAACTGTCTCCACACTTCCGGTTCGGGACTCTCTCGGCGCGAACCTCCGTGCATGCCGCCTTGGGCACGCTCGCCACAGGCGGCCGCCGGTCGCGTCGCGACGTGCTCACCTGGATCGATGAATTGATCTGGCGTGAGTTTTTCCAACAAATCTTGTCCGCGTTTCCGCAAGTGGCCTCCGGTCCGTTCCGAAGCAAGGACGGATTGCCGAGACCCCGTCCGGCGGGAGCGGAGTGGAATCGTCTCTACGCCGCCTGGTGTGAAGGGCAGACCGGTTATCCGTTGGTGGATGCAGGCATGCGGCAGTTGAACCAAACCGGGTGGATGCACAATCGCGTGCGGATGGTCGTGGCATCGTTTCTCATCAAGGATCTCCGCATCGATTGGCAAAGCGGTGAGCGCTACTTCATGCAGCGGCTCATCGACGCCGACGTTGCGGCCAATAACGGTAATTGGCAATGGGCCTCCTCGACCGGGACGGACTCCATGCCGGGATACAGAATTTTCAATCCCATGCTGCAGAGCAGGAAATTCGATCCGGACGGCGCATACATTCGGCAGTACGTACCGGAGCTTGCGGCCGTTTCGACTGACCGGATCCATGCGCCGCATCTGATGACCCAGGAAGAACAGGCCCTGGCCGGATGCCGTATTAATACAGACTATCCTTCGCCCATCGTGGATCACCGGCAAGCCCGCGAGGAATATTTAGCTCTCGGCAGACAAGAAGTGATCGCATGACGGCCGTGCCGCTCCGTCTTGGCATCAGCCGTTGTCTCCTTGGGGACGAAGTCCGGTTCGATGGGGGACATAAGAGGGACAGTTTTCTGACCGATGTGTTTGGCCGCTATGTGGAGTGGGTGCCGGTTTGTCCGGAGGTTGAAGCAGGACTGGGCACTCCTCGCGAGGCGATGCGACTGGTCGGCGATCCTCAGAATCCCCGACTCGTTTCGATCAAGAGTGAGACTGATCACACGCGCGCACTGGAAACGTTGACCACGAATCGTATCACGCAACTCATGGAGCTTGATTTATCCGGGTACGTTTTTAAGAAGGGTTCACCGAGCTGCGGGATCGAGCGAGTTC
>DASVEA010000455.1:0-4010 GCA_036380815.1 Nitrospiraceae bacterium | reverse complement strand
GTGGCATTGCCCTTGCTGAGTAACGGGTGTCGGCAGGTTGAATCAAAGGAATCACATCTTGATCGGACTGTTTCACAAGATTCTCGTTCCGCTTGATTTCTCGCCCTGCTCTGACGAAGCCTTCAAGACAGCCGTGCAGCTGGCCCGTGCGTCGGAGTCGGAACTGGTCATGCTCCATGTGATCGACACCGACGCGATCGCGGCATTCAATCGTCTCGGCTTGCTGGCAGTCCCGTCCGATGCGACAGCACAGCGACGGCGGTTGCGACATCAGGCTCGTCTCAAATCCAGGCAGTTACTGGAATCTGTGTCCACGGAAGGGATTGCGGTGAGGAGGATCGTACTCGAAGGAACTCCTTTTGTGGAAATCGCCAAGTTGACGCGACAGGAACGGGTCGATCTGATCGTGTTGGGAAGCTACGGGGGACGGTCCGAGAGTATGGACAAGATTTTCTTCGGAGCGACGGCAGAAAAGGTGGTGCGGACCGCGGGCTGTCCGGTGTTGACTGTTCCGTTGCCACCCAAGCCGAAACGATAACTCGATAACGTGTCGAAAAGGGGGGATCTATGAAAAGCCGGAAGGTGCAGTGGGGATGGGTTCTTGTGCTTGCTGTCACAGGCGGGTTCTGGTGGGAAGCGGCGGGGCCGATTTTCGCTCAGTCGGAGCAAGTCGTCGAGGTCACGATAAAGGATTTCAAGTTCGTGACCAAACAGGGGGTGCTCCGCCTCGGATTCCCTACAGTGATTAAAGTCAGGAACGAGGATGCCGAACGGCACGACTTTGGCTCGGCCATGTTTGAGGGCATTCCGACTCAGATCGAGAAGGACGGGGTGATCGTTTATGGCCGAGGCATGGGCGGAGTATTTCTCGATCCCAAACGAGATGCGACCATTCGGTTCAACATGTCACGGCCCGGCCGGCATGAGTTCCGGTGCTCAATCCATCCGAACATGACCGGTGAGCTGCTTCTGCTCAGCGCGGAGGCGGTGTAAAAAACAGGATGCTGAAAAAACCCGCCAGCATCGTTCTCGCCTCGAAAGCATCCTCAACGTACCCCAGAGGGTACGCCTCCGGTGCTTTCATCGGCTCCGGCCTTGCTGGACGGGGTTTTTGAGCATCCTGCAGAAGAGTCTGAGGAGACGACACCCGTGATCGCGCGAATTTTGTTGGCCACGGACTTTTCACGGTGGGCCAAGCGGGCGGAAGACTATGCCTGCGCCCTTGCCTGCTCGTGGAGGGCTTCCTTGACGGTGCTTAGCGTCGCGGAATTTCCACCGGGGCTCAATCCCGATTACCTAGTCAATCAGCAATACTTGGCTGATCTGCTCAAGCATGCATCGTCGCAGTTAGTCGACTTCAAAGGCCGTATGGAGCGGCGAGGCATTGCGGTCACGACTAGAGTGGCTACGGGGATTCCAAGTGAAGAGGTGATCACCGCGGCGCGGGCGGAGGATTCGGATCTCCTCGTCGTAGGGACGAAGGGTAAGACCGGCCTTGCGCACGTCTTGTTAGGCAGTACTGCCGAGCGGGTCATCCGCGGAGCTCCCTGCCCTGTGCTGACGGTGCGAATGGAGCCCGCAGACATCGAACAGGAGGAGGGCGCTCTGTCGAGGCCTGTCATGCTGGAGCGCATCCTCGTGCCGGTCGATTTTTCCGGTTGTTCCCTCGATGCCTTGGAGTACGCAGCCGTGGTGGCGCAGCAGGCTAAGGCCTCCCTGCTGCTGCTGCATGTGTTGGAGCCGGTGTCGTACGGCTTGGACTTTACCCTCGGTCATAGCAGGACACGCGAACAAGTGCGCGAGACCTGGACGAAACGACTGGAGGAGTTGGCGTCCTCGCTGATGGTGACCCAAGTACCGGTGAAGTCTCAACTGCGGGGCGGCCATCCGGCCGATTCGATCTTAGATTCTGCCAAGACCCTACCCTGCGACCTCATCGTCATGGGCACGCACGGGCGCCGCGGGATCTCGCACGCCTTTTCCGGTAGTGTGGCGGAGGCCGTCCTGCGAAAAGCGCTCTGTCCTGTCCTGACGGTGCGTAACCCAAAGTTCGGACCGGGCCATCGTCGGGCGGTAGTGACTGAATAGTGAGCAGGATGCTCAAAAAGGACGTCCAGCAAGGCCGCAGTGAGTGAAGAGGCGAGGCGTACGCTTCGGTACGTTGAGCCTCTGAGGGAAGCGAGAACGAAGCTGGCGGACTTTTTCAGCATCCTGCTAATGCACACTTAACCAAGGAGTACGTGATGGCTAGTGCAACCAAACTAACAGTGAGAAGGAAACCTTCGATGCGTTCAACCTTGGCGGCATCGCCACAGTCCAACGAGCTGCCGGATGCCATGTGGGAACGGATTTCGCAGAAGGCTTTCGAACTGTGGCAGGAGCGAGGGTATCGAGACGGACACGATCTCGAGGACTGGTTGGATGCCAAGACGATAGTCATGGAAGAAATTCATGAAGCTCGCGAGTGAAGCGACAGCCGGCCTCTGGGTACCTCTTGTCCCTTCGCTCGACGCGTTGCTCGCTCGGTTGGAATCCCTTTCGTTGGAGCCGGGGGTGGCTGCCCAGCGGCAGATCGCACTGCGGCTTGCCCTCCAGCCATATCTTGAGGGCGGTGCGGGAGCGCTGTTGTCCCCGCTGTCGCAGGAAACGGAGTTAGCCAACCTCTTACTCTACGCCGACTTCTACCCGCAGGACGGGCAACTGACGTTGATCGAGCAGTTGCGCGACGTCATCACGGAGCATATCCCGCAAGAAGAACGAGAGTGGTTGGATCCGCTGAAACATTCCTATCTCGATCTGGCCGAATTCCTGTCGGTCGACGAACAGGGCCAGCGCCTGGTTTTCCGCTCGGTAGGAGATGCGCGGGTCTATCGCGCGCCGGACGGAACATTCCGGAAGGAACTGCAACCGGGACAGGTGCTTCTCACGCGGCTGATTCGCGAGCCGGGCGATGTGGAGTCGGAGCGGGCCGTGATCGCCGGCACCGCGATTTTGTTATCCAATGAGGACGGAAAGGGTCTGCTGAACGCCACGCTCGACTATCGGCGACAGGTGGAGATTTCCGCAGGATCCTTCGAACTCGGAGATTGGCAGGAATTCGCCAAGCGCTATGGACATGTATTGTTGTGGACCTTCGCCCGCATGCGGTTTGCCGCGCTCCTCGACGCCGTGGGGAGTATTCGCTATGTGGTAGAAGGGGGACAGCCCTACCTGTATACCTTGGCCCTGTACGATCATAGTGAGTATGGATACATGGCTGAAATGCTCGCAGGCCTTGAAGGAGTCGAGCGGGAGGAAGCGGCCCCTTCCAGCGGTGGAGCTTCAGCGTCGAAGGACGCGCAGCATTTCGTTCAGCGAGGGGCAAGCGGTGCCCTTGAATCAGCGGTGGTCGCAAGACTGATCCTCACGGCGACACAGTTGTGGGTGGAGTGTGATTCGCGAGAGCGGCTTGAGGCCATTAAACACAAGCTGGCGGCGACGTTCGGATTCTCTCTTCACTTCCGCGGCGAGACCTGTACGCCACCCCCCCGACAACTCAAGGAGTCAGAGTTGGCCGCCGAAGAACCTCTCACGTTGGTGCTTTCGGCGGAGGAAGATCGGGCCCTCCTGAACGGATTCTTAGAGACCCTGTACTTAGAGTGGGCGGAACGGGCATGCCCGTCGCTGGGGAATCACATGCCGCGTCACGTCGCAACTTCAGCAGCCGGTCGCGAGCAGGTCGCGGCCTTGATTGCCGATATGGAGCGCCACGACCCTGGAATCAGGCGCGTGGGCCATGCATCATTCGACTATAACAAGCTGAGGGCCCATGTGGGGCTCGACTAGCAAGATGCTGTAAAAGGGGGATAGGGTAGCTGGGACGATCCCCTTGCTCGCGCAACGCGCGGCCTCAGAAGAATGGGATGGGCAGCCTGGCCGTCCTCCTGCTCACGGAACGCGCACGATCAGAATGTGCTCGTTCGACGCGCGCAATCGAGGATCGACCAGGCTACCCTTGAAAATATAATGGG
>DASVEA010000454.1:0-3154 GCA_036380815.1 Nitrospiraceae bacterium | reverse complement strand
AGCATGTCACCCGGGTTGACCTCCGGCAGTGACCGGTCCTTCGCCAGAAAATCTCCGGACTCACAGACCGGGCCGACTACATCCACCTGATGCTTGGGCCGCTGCAACACCGCCTCGGACAAGGGACGAATCTCGTGATAGGCCCCGTAGAGGCTCGGTCTGATCAGATCATTCATCGCCGCATCGACGATAATAAACCGTTTCGCTTCGCCGTCCTTCCGATACAATACCTTCGTCACGAGAATGCCGGCGTTGCCGACAATGACGCGACCCGGCTCCATGATGAGGGTCACATTCAAACTCTTCAGCAGTGGCGACACGGCATCCGCAAGGTCCTGCGGCAGCGGTGGCGTTTCATCCGAGTAGGTAATGCCAAGACCGCCGCCGATATTGACGTACCGGATGTTGATGCCCTGGCCCTTCAAGGCTTCGACCAGCTTCACCACCTTCTTCACGGCCTCGACGAACGGCGTGACTTCCGTCAACTGCGACCCGATATGCTTATGAACCCCGACGACATCGATGTTGGCGAGTGAGGAAGCCAGCGTGAATTCTTCGAGCGCCCGATCGGCAGCGATCCCGAACTTGCTCTTCTTGAGACCGGTCGAAATGTAGGGGTGCGTTTTCGGATCGATGTCGGGATTGATGCGAAGCGCGACCCTCGCCTTGGTCCCGACGGAAGTCGCCACCTCATTAATGGCCTGCAGCTCAGCCGAAGATTCGACGTTGAACATGAGGATGTCGGCCTTCAAGGCCTCGCGAATCTCCTCAGAGTTCTTGCCGACGCCTGCGAATACGATCTTTGAGGGAGGAACACCTGCCTTGAGCGCCCGAAAGAGTTCCCCGCCGGACACAATATCCACCCCGCTCCCCTCCTTTGCCATGAGACGGAGGATCGCGATGTTGGAGTTGGCCTTCATGGCGAATGCGATCACATGGGGTACGCTCTTGAAGGCCCCATCATATGCCCGGAAATGACGAACGAGGGTCGCATGGCTGTAGATGTAGCAAGGCGTACCAACCTCTTTTGCAATCTGGCTGACCGGAACTTGTTCACAATAGAGTTCGCCATGTCGATACTCGAAATTATGCATCCTGCGAATCTTCGTTGAGATGTTCAAGGCCTGCGAGCGAGAAGCCCTGCAAGCCTGCGAGCGAGAAGCCCTGCAAGGAGGCCTCGAACGCATCCTTAAACTTGCGAAAGCGGACCTTCACATGCGGAATCGCTACCTTCATCGCGTCTGAATCCACCAACGCCTTGAGGGCGTCGGGCGTCGCCAGCTTGAGGTGCTCGAAGTTGACGATGATGTCCATGCGTGCCTGATTGGCCGCTTCCTTGATCCGCTTAATCAATTCCAAGGCATTCAGGCGATCGAGGGTACCCTCAAGATCCACGAACAGAGCAGCGAACTTGTCATGCCGCTTGGCCTTGATGTGGAACATCAATTGTTGCGCCGAGAGCGCGTTCGGATCGAGAGCCTGTTTCAGTGCATGCAGCGCGCTAGGAACCAATTGCTCCTTGTCCAACACCGGGAGCTTCGCTTGGAGATTCCTCAACACCCCCGCGAGAGGCGACACGGACCCTTTGGGGCAGGTTCGCTTGACCAACTTCCGAAACTCCCGATTCATCTCCCATCGCGGAATAAGCCGCTGACTCGTGCCCGACAGTCGCTTCCAGATCGAAGGGAGCGAATAGAATTGGTGGTTGGCCCAGTGGAATCCGTCTTGTAGTTGCTCGGTCGTCATCCGGCTCGGCTGGAACACCACATGTTTGCCGTCGTACTTCGCCCAGTCCCTATCGAAGATACGCCCGGCCTTTTCGAAGCGATCGAACAGCGCCGTACCAGGAAGGGGTGTCAGCACGTTGAAGTACGCCAATTCCACCTGATTCTTCGTCAAGAAGTCGACGGCCCGTTCGAATACGGTCACATCGTCGCTGTCGAATCCGAACACGATTCCGGGATTCACCATGATCCCGTAATCGTGGAACATCTTGATCTCTTTGGAGAACTTCAGGACTCGGTTAAACGGCTTGTTTGTTTCATCCAACGCGTCTTCATCGAGCGATTCCATCCCGACGAAGACCGACACGCAGCCGCTCTCGGCCGCAAGCTTGACCATCTCCTCGTCGTCGGCCAGGAACATCGTGGACTGGCAGCCCCATTTTATCTTGAGCGGCTTCAGCGCGGCCCAGAGCTCACGACAATAGGTACGGTTGCTGTTGTGCAAGTCATCGACAAACGCGACAATGCTGCCGTCCTCGATTCCCACCCGAATACGAAGCGCGGTGACGAAGGCGCGCCACATTGGTTCGTCGCGCAATCGCTCGACCAACTCACTGCGAACCCATCGCTGAACATTTCGAAGTTCCGTGATTACTTCCGGCACCGGCCGACGCCGCGTGGTCTTTCCGTTAAACGGGGACACACTACAGAACTCGCAGTCGAAATGGCATCCTCTGGTCGTGAAACTACACTGTCTCGTCATGTATGAGTCGGGGCTCAGCAATTCGACACGGGGACTCTTGTAATTCTCCAGAGAGGGGAACGATGTCATTTTATACATGCGCTGCATCTGCCCCGCCTCATAGTCCGCGACCAACTGCGGCCAGAGATCTTCAGCTTCTCCACAAACGATCGCGTCGGCATATCGAAGAGCTTCATCGGGGCAGTATGTGGGATGGACGCCCCCCATGACGATCGTCTTGCCTCGCTTGCGAAATTCCGTTGCGATCTCGTAGGCGCGCGGGGCATAGCAGGTCATGATGGAGAGGCCGACCATGTCACAAGGATAGTCGAAATCGATATCTTGAACCGCTTCATCGACCAGACTTACTTCCCAATTCTCCGGCGTGTAGGCCGCGATCACCGGTAAGCTCAGCTTGGGAAACCACACCGCGCGGCGCTCCGAAACGGTCAACCGATAGGGGTTATTTCGTGGGTAGGGATCGACCAGCAACAGCCGTTTGCCTGGTGCGTGCTTGGCCGTTGGTACTTGCCCAACGAGCTGACTGTGCCGCGTGGGTTGAATAAGCTCCATGAATCGATCCTCCTCACCTCTATCCGGCTATCCGCTGAGGCTGTCAATAAGTTCGTTGAAATGTTCTGATCATCTCCGTAGTTGTCTCACGCCGCCCCTTCGACACAGGCTCAGG
>DASVEA010000453.1:0-3073 GCA_036380815.1 Nitrospiraceae bacterium | reverse complement strand
CTGATCGTCATCGTCGCCTCATGTTGTGTCCGTGCGAATCCTGGAGCAGTCGTCTGAAAAAACCTATGTTGTTGTAGGATGGCAAGGGTAGCCTGCTCGATATCTCTTTAGGGATGGGGGCTGATTGATCTTCCACTGCGCGCGTCCAACGAGGGGAGTCCGCGACCGCGCGTTGCGCGAACAACTTGGGTGCTCCGAAAACATGAGTGTTTAGATGTCATAGGCTCTTTCATAAATCCTCGCAGGATGCTCAAAAAGGTCGTCCAGCAAGGCCGCAGCGAGTGAAGTCCCGCAGGCGTACCCTCTGGGGTACGTTGAGGGTCTGAACGATGCGAGAACGCCGCTGGCGGGCTTTTTCAGCATCCTGCTAGATTGAATACTGAAAGATCGGTTTGGCCCCGATCGCCTGAGCCAGCACTCCACGGCGCTTGAGTTCCTCAAGAATTCGACGAGTGGCCGCATCAAAGTCTGCCGGGCCTGACAGCACGATATCCGTATTGGGAGGGACTTCTTCCGGCTCCTTGCTCATATGAATGGCGATAACTGGGACCGGATGCACGAGCGTCCGAATGGCCTGCGCTGCATCAGCATAGGCCATGCCGAAAGGATTGGTCGTCGAGACCACAATCAACCCGGTATCGACAAGCAGCCGCGCCACTTCACCATAGCGGCGAGCCATCTCGGTCGCCTGTCCTCGCTCTCCCTCTGAGAGGTCTGCATCAAGTCCGCGACGGAGATTCCCTCCGTCAAGCAAGTACGCATGCCGACCATCTGCCACAAGCCTTGCCTCGATGGTCCTGGCAAGGAAGGACTTCCCCGTATGTCGTCCCCCGGTCACCAACACTATGGCGGCTCGATGACCATACTGCTGCGCGCGATCCTCGACACCGACCTCACCCTTCACCCAGGCAAAATCGCGCTGCCGAGCTTCTTCGCGGAGAAATTCCTGATCGTCATGGACCAGTTCTGTCACGATGCCGCCACCCGCAATGTCATACTCATCCACGAGGACGAACCGGCCCGTCGACTCAAATGAGGCGGAGAGGTCGAACGCGACTGGCGTTTTGGACCGAATTGTCAATTCAGCAACCTGATTCTTGCTGACCACACTACTGCCTTGCTGCTGAGCCAGATCCATGGTATCGATGATTCGGTGAATGGTGGCCACTTCACAATCCACTTCCCTCGTCGCCACTCTGAGCTGATAGCGCCGCCCTCGTTCCAACGGCTTCCGGCCCAGCCAGAACACATTGGCGCGAAAAGCCGTGGACACCAGCGGAAGCTGTCCCTGATGCGAGGCGATCTCTCCTCGTTCGACAAAGATCTGTTCATCGAGCGTGACACCGACTGACTGACCTGCATGGCCTTCGACTGGCGAGGGATCACTATTGAACGCTTCAATAGATTTGATCGTCGCTCGTTTGTTGGACGGTGAGAAGACCAGAGAATCGCCGACCTTCAAGCGTCCTGCCGTAACGCGACCGGCAATGATGCGACGGGCATCGAACTTGTACACATCCTGAACCGGCAGGCGAAGCGGCTGTTCGGATCGTCCCGGTTCCTTACGAAAGGCACTGAGCGCGTCCAGCACGGTCGGCCCGCTGTACCACGGCATCGTCTCGCTCCGGTTGGCGATATTATCTCCGAGCTTGGCACTGACCGGAATGATCTGCTGTGGAACCGCCTTAAACTGCCCGAGGAACTCCCGATATTCTTTCTCAATCCCGTCGAACACATCCTGCTGATAGCCGACCAGATCCATCTTGTTCACGACGACGGCAAACTGGCGTACGCCCAGGAGCGACAAGAGATAGCCGTGCTTCTTGGACTGCTCTTTCACACCCTCCAAGGCATCGATCAGCAGCAACGCCCCTTCAGCCCGGGCCGCCCCGGAGATCATGTTCTTGAGAAACTCCTTGTGCCCCGGTGCATCGATGATGATGTAGTGCCGGTCCTTCCAGCTGAAGAACGTTCGCGCCGTATCAATAGTGATTCCCTGCTCCTGTTCTTCAAGAAAGGCGTCGAACAGGAACGCATATTCGAACTCCTTCCCCTGCTGCCGGCAGATGGCTTGAACCTTTTCGAGCTTGCCATCCGGCAACGATCCCGTGTCGGCATAGAGACGCCCCAGCAAGGTGGACTTTCCGTGGTCCACGTGCCCGACGATGACGATGTTCAGATTGTCCGATGGTTTCATAGTCGTTGTTGACATTCGCTTGCTCCAGAATGCTCAAACGAGCAGGCCAGCGAGGCCGCAGGGGAGAAACAACCGGAAGCGTACCCTCTGAGGTACGTTGAGGATTGTTTCGAGCCGAGAACGAAGCTGGATGCTCGTTTCAGTATTCTGGGCCTACATGTACCCGTCTTTGCGTAGCAACTCCATCCCACGCCCCTCATCCTGCGCGCGCCCCGATCGCTCTGCCACCGTGGTGTGCCGCAACTCGTCAATAATGTCGTCCACGGATTTCGCTGTCGATTTGATCGGCGTCGTGCAAGGTGCGCAGCCGAGGCTCCGGTAGCGGGTCCCCTCCCCCTTGTCGAGATAGAGATCGATGAAGGGAATGTTCTCGAACTTGATGTATTCCCAAATGTTGATTTCCGTCCAATCCAGCAGCGGATGGATCCGGATGTGTGTTCCCGGAGGAAAGGTTGTCTTGAATTGATCCCAGAGCTCAGGCGGCTGATCGCGAAAATCCCAATCGCCATGTTTGTCGCGCGGCGAGAAGTAGCGTTCCTTGGCTCTCGTCCCTTCTTCATCTGCGCGCACACCGAGAATGATGCCCGTATAGCCCTTTTGCTCAATCAATTGCTTGAGTCCATTGGTTTTCAAGGCCGTACAGCAGTTGACACGGCCCAGCGTATGATTCATCCCGGCCGCGAGCGCTTCCTTGTTTTGCCCCACGACCAATGTAAGGCCCCACTCGCGGGCCACTCGATCTCGATATTCGATCATGGCGGGGATTTTGTAACTCGTGTCGACGTGCAGAAGGGGGAACGGGACATGGCCGAAGAAAGCCTTTCTGGCCAGCCAGAGCAGCACGGTCGAATCCTTCCCCATCGACCACAACATGGC
>DASVEA010000452.1:0-2095 GCA_036380815.1 Nitrospiraceae bacterium | reverse complement strand
CGAGATTCCTGACACCTCCGCAGAGACCTCGCTGTGATGCGACGCGAGCCGCAAAGGCTCGATACCCGACTCCTTGAACTTTTCCCTTTACATATAGCTTCGCTCGGAGAGCTACCGGTTCAATCGGTTCGGCCATACACTTAACCCGGACTATTCATGAATACCTGCTACGTCGTCCGATCCTCTCACCCGGCGGGGCTTTTCTCGTTCGGCCTCCTCGACGGACCGCAAGTACGCCTGTGTCGGCCTTACTTGCGAGAAGCCCCGGCGGGCTTCGGTCTCGAACGCCTCGCGACGGCATTCATGAATAATCCTGGCTAAAGGTCGTCCCATGCCGCCGTTTCAACTCGAAGCCCCGTTCAAGCCCTGCGGAGATCAAGGTCAGGCCATCGACAAGTTGGTGGCCGGGATTGCAGCTGGCCGGAAGCACCAAGCGCTGCTCGGTGTCACTGGTTCCGGCAAGACCTTTACCATGGCCAATGTGGTTGCGCAGGTGCAGAAGCCCACGTTGGTGTTGGTCCATAACAAGACGCTGGCCGGGCAGCTCTATCAAGAGTTCAAACAGTTTTTCCCCCACAATGCAGTGGAGTATTTCGTCAGCTACTACGATTACTACCAGCCGGAAGCCTATATTCCCCAAAGCAACACGTACATTGCCAAGGACGCATCCGTCAACGATGCGATCGATCAGATGCGGCATGCGGCGACGGCCGCTCTGCTTCAAAGGAACGACGTGCTGATCGTCTCATCGGTTTCCTGTATCTATGGCCTGGGGTCGCCGGAGGTCTATCACGAGATGGTGGTTTTCCTCGAAGAGGGGATGGAGATTCGGCGGGAGAAGATTCTGGCTAAGCTGGTCGAGATTCAATATGCCCGCAACGACATGGATTTCCACCGCGGAACCTTCCGTGCCCGCGGCGACGTCATCGAGATCTTCCCGGCTTCGAATGACGCGGTGTCCGTGCGGATCGAGTTGTTCGGTGACGTGGTCGATGCCATTCATGAAATTGATCCGCTCACGGGGCAGTCACTCAGGAAGCTTCAGAAAGTCGCAGTCTATCCGAACACGCACTATCTCATTGCACCGGATCGGTATGAGCAGGCGATTACAGGCATCGAAGAAGAACTGGACGAACGCGTCGCCTATTTCAAGAAACAGAATCAGCTCGTGGAAGCCCAGCGGATTGCACAGCGTACCAAGTTCGACCTTGAAATGATTCGGGCGATGGGGTATTGCCATGGCATCGAGAACTACTCGCGGCATCTCAGTGGCCGCGCGTCCGGTGAGCAGCCTCCGACGCTCATCGACTATTTCCCCAAAGACTTTCTGCTGATCGTCGACGAATCCCATGCGACGATTCCCCAAGTGGGCGGGATGTACGTGGGCGACTATTCGCGGAAGCGCACATTGGTCGAGTACGGATTCCGGTTGCCCTCGGCGATCGATAACCGGCCGCTCACGTTCGCGGAATTTGAGCGCTGTCTGACGCAGGCGGTGTACGTCTCCGCGACACCGGGCCCCTATGAGCTGGGGCATGCGGCTGGAGAGGTGGTCGAGCAGATCCTTCGCCCGACCGGTCTGATGGATCCGGTCATCGAAGTGCGCCCGGCCAAAGGGCAGGTGGATCATCTCCTCGGCGAAGTGAGGACTGAAGTAGCGCAGGGGGGGCGTGTGCTGATCACCACGCTGACGAAGCGTATGGCGGAAGACTTGAGCGAGTACTACCACGATCTTGGCATCAAGGTGCGGTATCTGCACTCTGACATCAAGACCTTGGAGCGGGCTGAAATCATACGCGATCTGCGGCGCGGGGTTTTCGACGTGCTGGTGGGGATCAATCTCCTGCGCGAAGGACTGGATCTCCCCGAGGTCACCTTGGTGGCGATTCTCGATGCGGATAAGGAAGGGTATCTTCGGTCTTATCGATCGTTAATCCAGACGGCTGGGCGGGCTGCGAGGAACGTGCGGGGCCACGTGATTTTGTACGGTGATGCCGTCACTGATTCTATGCAAATGGCGCTCGCCGAGACCGGGCGTCGGCGCACGATTCAGGCAGCCTATAATGCTGAACATGGCATCGTGCCCACGAGCATC
>DASVEA010000451.1:0-2676 GCA_036380815.1 Nitrospiraceae bacterium | reverse complement strand
CCCCGTGAGGCGCGTATGACGTCTGTCGATAGGTGGAGTGAATCAAAAAGCGGTCTTCTTGACAGCCTGTCGACCCTCGGCTACAGTGGCCGAGGGGCGCCGCTTCCATGCCTCTTGACGTACTGTTTCGAGGACACCAGTGAGATCCTTTAGATGGTGGTTTGCTATCGGCGCACTGCTCACCCTCTCTGTGCTGATGGTACAGGGGGGCGTACGAGACCTGCTCGACGGAGCCCCTCCCGGCAGTGGGACCAGCGCGTACCTCTCGTTTGGCACCACGATTTTCGGCGGAGGACTGTTGGCAGGATGTTTGGCATTGGTGATGAATCGACTCCGATAGACAGAGAGTCTGAAGACAGGCGCAATGATGCACTGCTTGAGATGTAAAGGCTTCATGATGGTCGAGCGTCACTATACACTGGTGAATCGGCGGCTCTATGCCCGCTGTTTGAATTGCGGGTTTTGGATCGATCTTGCCGACCTGCTCCGCTTCTTCCACAAAGTAATTGACAGCGGGTTTCGCGGAGGAAAGGTGCGGGAATCATATACACTATGAGTAGGAGCGACGCATTCATGGTGACAAGTGACTGCGGGAGGTCCCATCGGCTGCCATTTCTCGTCCGTGCTGCTGGGGTGTTCATCGGCCTCCTGTTGATCAGTACCGCGACCCTCACTCCATCCATCGCCCTTGCGAAGAGCGTGGCGGCTCAACCCGTGCATGTCCGAACTGTGATTGCTCCGCACCAGTCCCCTCCGTGGCGAGTCGCTCCAGCCCATGGCATTCTTCTCAAGGAACTAAATAGTGGGCGTGTATTGTATGAACACGATGCAGGGAAGCGAATGTCCCCCGCCAGCCTCACGAAAATCATGTCGGCTCTGGTCATTCTGGAAAGGGGGCAGTTGGATGATTTTGTGACGATTAGTCCCAATGCCGCACGGGCACACAAGACGCACTTGCGCGTGAAGGCAGGGCAGGTCTTTAGGCTGGAAGACCTGTTGAAGGCCATGCTAATTGTGTCCGCGAATGATGCCTGTCTTGCAGCGGTGGAGCATGTGGGTGGCGACGAAGCACAGTTCGTGGCTCTCATGAATGCCAAGGCTGCGGCCCTCGGCTTGGCTGATACGCATTTCAGTAATAGCTGCGGGTTCGACAATCCGGACCATTACTCGACGGCCGAAGACCTTGCCGCGTTGAGTGTCATCGCCCTCGATCAGCCGATCTTCCGGCAGTTGGTCCGTGAGGAACGCGCGATCATCACACCTGTCAACGGTCAGCGTGCGTATGCCCTGCATAACACGAACAGATTGCTGGGACGTATTCCCGGCGTCGAAGGGATCAAGACAGGGTTTACCTCCAAAGCCGGGCGGTGCCTCATCGCCAAAGTCTCTCAGAACGGGAGCGACCTTCTCCTCGTGATCCTCAATTCCAAGCGTCGATGGAACACTGCGACGAACCTCATTACCTACGGGTTACAGGCAGCCGAAATCCCGCACTGAATTTTCCTGTTTGGTCAAGTCGACATGCACGTAGGCAGAGGCGCGAAGGTCGTCGCAGCCTAAGGGATAGCCGCAACCTGTCCGGTCTGGTCCTCCCGGGAGCTTATGGCGAAGGCCTATAGACTTTGTAACGACATGTGGGAATAGAAGGGGAGAAGCGGCCAAATCAGACTCTTCGCCCTGGGACGCGCCTTGCCCAGGCACGGCCGTAACTACAGTAGATGACCCTCGTTTCACGGTTCCTGGGAGCGATGCGAGAACGCTGCTGGGGACTTTTTCAGCATCCTACTATGTCGGCAGGCATGTGGTGAGACCGAACCTCCGGCCCTCATCGCTATCGAAGTGGGGAAAACTCCACATTGACATCTTTGCCCAGATAGTTGATGACGAACCCCTGTTTATCATAAGCCAGTATGGCGCCCATCACGTTTTCGTCCCCGTAGTCTTCCTGTCCCAATAGTTTTCGCACGTCATCAGGGCTTTCGCTGTTTAACACGTTGCGAAAGATACCGCGAGTCTTATAGGAGAATCGATTATTGATAAAGATCAGGTCGACCTTGCCGTCCTGGATGCGCACGCCAGCCATAGGACCGGTCGGTTTGCGTTGGTCGAGCAAGAAGATAAACAAGGCTTCTTGCTCCACTTTTACTCCGGGAATCTTTTCATTCACGAGAGAGTCCAAGGCTTTGGCTTCGGAGTCTCCCAATTTGACTCCAAACAGTGAAATGTCGGCACTCTTCAAAACCTTGGTGTCCATTACGTCGTTTTTGCTCAATTCGTAGGGCTCGCCATGCCCAGGGGATACCCATGCGCCGACACCGGCCATCACCATGCAGGTTAGTGTGACGACTCGCAGTAAATACTTCATCGGCTCTTCCTTACTCATGGGTTCCGAGAGCTGTATGGTATGTGAAATCTATTGGTGAAATTGGCGGGTCCAATGCAGTGTACGAGCATTTTATCGAACGGCCTGAGAACATGCAAGGAACGGCTGAATGCGCGATGGGGGTCAGGTCCCTCGCTGTTATCCAGTCATCACAATGCTGCGGTAGCAGGAAAAGAGAGAACTCCTGGGGTCATCTTGGACCAATGGAGAAGGGTATTGTGGAGGCTCCATAAAGACCATGCAGCGATGGGGCGGACCGTTCTGTCCCCACTCATTTCCATATGGAGAGGCTA
>DASVEA010000450.1:0-3344 GCA_036380815.1 Nitrospiraceae bacterium | reverse complement strand
GTGGAGCAAGCGGTCCAGAAAATCGATAAAGCAGTGGTCTTTGCGTACCAGCAGAAAAACCGATGTCGATCGCGAAACTTTTGGAGAGCAAAGAGACGCTGTTCAGACTGTATGTTGATCGATACCAGGAGGTGCCCCTCGATCTTCGCGGGGCCTTAGACAGAGCACAGGCACGGGTGCTCAATGTCACCAACGTGCCGTCCAATGGCGCATTGGGTCCTGTGAAGTCGTTGCCATTGCCCTCCGATGGCGCAATCCGCTGGGGCCCGAAAATACCAGGCGGTGGGGAAGATCCCGAAGCAGGGCTGGCGGATGGTCAAGTCGGCTAACTCGGTAGAAGTTTGACTGTCAGAAAACCGAGGAGGCGGGGGTACCCATGCCGGATACCCCCAAACGGTGGTCAGTCGCGCTACCTGCAGCATAGCCGGTGTCCCTGGATTATTTTATCTAAGGAGTAACGAGGCCCGATGACCCGACGCGCTGCGGTGTGTCATCACTCCCAGAATTATTCTTTGTCGTTCCCCGTGACTCGGCACTCGTGCACATTTGTTTCAACGCGCCTCGTGAGCCCCATGATGCGTCTCGTGCTCACATCACCTGTCCCCGCCGTGCGGGAGGGGGGTGCAAACTGGTAGTACACCGCGGCATTGCGAAGCAGCGCATGCCCCTCCTGGAGACCCATTGCATACCGCTCGAATACATCGAGAGGGCCCTGCTGATATTGGGTCGTGTGATCTCTATTAAAGAGCGCATCCCGGAGCCCCGCCTCTTCGGCTTCCCATCCTTCACGCTCATGCGGCGCACACGTCCGCGTGCTCTGTCGTTGACACCAGTCAATGCGCGAGGCGATGAATTTGGTCAGATAGGTCATGGCTCTTCTCCTTTTGTCAATCGTACCAGCGCGGACGGTGCAGCTCGTCCGCCTCGTCGCCCGCTCATTTCAGGAACACCCTTGATGACTTCGCACAAAGGATGCCAGGGGATCACAACAGCGTATCCATTGCCAGGGAGTCTATATGTTCCAATAAGTTGCAGGGGCTCGATGGCGCGTACCGGAGACGACGATCGGATTCTTGAGAAAGGCCGGGTGGGGGAATATGTAGGAATACGTATACAGCCAATACAACATATCCGGCACGACAGAATTGGCGATCACGACGCGGGATTACTGGTTTCCGTCAGAAGAGCTGCGCCGGTTACAGCGCACTCATGGTTCGAAGAGTCCCCACCTAACCCAGAAAGGAATTTCCCCATGAACGAACCCAGACCCGCACCAGCGCCCACGGCCACCATCACCCCCGCGCCGCCCGTCGCACCTGCGGAGTTCTCCCACGGCGGGGCGCAAATCACGCCGAGCGAAGCCGCCACCATGGCCGAGTGGGCGAAGCAGGATCTATTGAGCGGAAAAATCACGCAAGCGCAAGCGGATCAACAGTTCACCGAATTGAACGTGCCGATCGAGCAACGCGGGTCCGATGTGAGAACCGATGAGCAACGCCTGATGGATGCCCATTTCCCTGCGGCGAAACCGGAAGACTACCTGTGGCGCAAACCACCAAGCACATGGACGACAGGCAACTTGAGCAATATGGCTACGCCGAATTTGCGAAGTTGGAGCGGGCCTACGGTGGTGAAGACAAACTGCAGGAGAAGTTGCGCGCCGCGGCGGTGATGATTGACGCACTCGACAAGAAGCAACCTGGACTCAAAAATCTCTTGAGGTCGAAAGGGATCGGGGATAACGCGCTGGTCGTCGCACAGGTTATTGGACAAAGCGAACGCTGGCACGCCCGCCGGGAGCGCTAACCTTTCCAAAACTGCGCACACAGGCGGAGGATAGGCATGAGATATCTCCGGGGCGACCAGGTTGGTAGGGGCATGATAGCAGGAGTGAGAGACGGAGAGGGGGGACTCGTGGAAAAGGCCGGAACCTTGTAGGTGTGCACAAGGGCTTCCCCGCAGGTGCGGCAATAATATATGCCCACCGTATAGCCATCGTCACTTTGTGTCAAGTGCGCCAACTCCTGGATCGGATGCTCACAAAGTGGTGGCGGATCTTGCTGCGTCCACTTCTCTTTGAGGTCAATCGCCTGAGCCTGCGTCATATCAGCTCCACCTGTCCATAGGGTCAGCCTATCGGAGGGAAGTTGGATAATGAATCGGCGAGGGGCTTGTCATCCTGTAGACGATCTGAAAGGACCTTCTTGTCTAGGTCTCGAGCACAGCGGGCAACGGCTTTGTTCTCCCGGACGCTGAGCACCGTATCTTGTCCAGCGAGTTTTTCGCAAACACGTATGAACTCCAGGAGCCCTGGTCGCATGGGTGGTTCCATGCGTCTTATTCTATCATTCGGGTCAGGAGAATGAGACTAGTGCAATCCCTAGGGGGAAATGCGACGCCTCCGAGGCGAGCAGGAGGGGCGAGGCAGGGTTACAGAAATTACTCCGGCAATGATGGACACTGGAGGCTCGTGCATGTCTTGCTCAATACCGCCAGATGAAATAGAGCGCGGCCACGACCACGGCGAGAAGGAGCCCGTAACTCATCACGCTAATAACAACGCCCCGCCACCGTTCACTCACGCTTCGAGTTCCCGCCAGTACAGACGAACTGCGCACATGGGTTACTTCCCCTTCGGCAGGAGGCCCTTCTTCTCCAGGTCAGCGAGGTGCTCATCCAGAACCTTTAACAGGAGGGCCTTAATGGACGTTCCTTCAACGGCAGCCGCAATTTTCGCTCGTTTCATAAGGTCTCGCGGGATATTTCGGAATATCCAGGCCCCGCCGTCTGATGCGATTTTCATGGCCTTTGGCATGCGCGAAGATACCACGAGCGCCTGTCACATGACAGCATATGATATTCTAACATATCATTATAATCACGATAGGAGTTTAGCCATGAAGATGATTCGAGTATTGATCCAAGTCCCTCGACCGCTCAAAGCCAAGCTCGACGCGCTGCGCAAACAGGGCACCACGTCCAGCGGCTACATTCGAGCCTTGCTGGAACGGGAACTTTCGCCAGTTCGCAAATCTCGATAACGGAGGTCATGGAACGGAGGGATGCGCCATTCGGGAACGATCCACTTCTAAGGAAGGAAGGCTGAGCGATGGAGTTGTTCGAAGACATTCAACAGAAGGAATTCGAGCATATCACGGCTGAAATCGGCACGCTGGGGCGGAGGTGCCAGCGCGAATGGACGAGCAGAGAAATGACCAAGCTAGGCTGGCGGCAGTGTCGCGGGGGACCGGCTAGATTTTTTCCGTCTTCCAACCAAGCGTTTCCGGGCTGACAGGGGCAGGTTCTCCTGTTCCAGGGCTTTCTTAACCGACGCAGCTTGGCGT
>DASVEA010000449.1:0-2006 GCA_036380815.1 Nitrospiraceae bacterium | reverse complement strand
CATGGGGAGCGATAGGAAGATAGACCACAACGCCTATCAGGCGGAGTTCCCGCAGCGAAAGGTCTACGTGGATGCATACGAGATCGATAAGTTCGAAGTGACCACCGTGCAATATCTGAAGTTCATCCTCGCCAAGGATCTGGCGCCGCTGATCGACTGGCAGTATGACGGCGGCAACTTCCAGGAGACCATGGTCAACCATCCTGTGATGCACGTGTCGTGGGATGATGCCGATGCCTACTGCAAGTGGGCGGAGAAGCGTCTGCCTACCTCGGCAGAGTGGGAAAAGGCCGCCAGGGGCGAGGATGGACGCATCTATCCCTGGGGGAATCAGCCTGCGGGATTGAGCCGGGCCAACTTCGGCCGCACGGGATTGTCCGGACCAGTCCGCGACCGGCCGGAGCGACTGCTGCTCTATCCGCCGATCGTCTCCGTGGACAAGTACGAGAACGCGGTTAGCCCTTACGGTGTCTATCAAATGTCTGGCAATGTGGCTGAATGGACAAACGATTGGTACGACCCGAACTATTACAAAACAGCGCCGGACCGGAATCCCAAGGGGCCGGAACGCGGGACGCAAAAAGCCTTTCGTGGTGGCGGGTGGATCGACAGTACGCCCTCCGTGCGGCCTGCTCAACGAAATGGGGCTGATCCCAACACGAAAATGAATTGGCTCGGTTTTCGCTGCGCGAAAGACGTCAAGGACTCCGGGGAATCACAGGATGCAAAGCCGCAGTAGACCAGCTAGCAATAACAGGCGGGCCTGAGGTCCGAGTGCTGAGGTAGAAGCGGTAGAAACTACGTCGGGGAATGTCAGTTCCAAGGGAGTGAGGCAGATTCACTAGGCCCTCAGAATCCAGATTGCCATATCCTACTTGACTGTCGCGTCCATCGCGCACCTAAAGCCCGTCGATTCGTTCCTGATCGTCGGGTCGCTGTCCACGCGGGTGAAGATGCGGACTGTGGGGGTTTCGTTCTGCCAGCCTGCTCCCCGAATGATTTTCTTTGTGCCTGCGTCAGGCCCTTTGGGATTCTTCTCGGGGCTTTTCTCGTAATACTTGGCGTCGTACCAGTCATTGACCCATTCCCAGACATTGCCGGCCATGTCGTAGGCGCCGAACGGGCTTTTGCCCGCTTCATAGCTCCCGACGGGCATGAGGGTCTTCTCGCCGATCCACCGTTGATTAAAGTTGAGATGTTTGACTGTGGGTTCGATATTGCCCCAGGGGAATCGTCGATCGGCGGTGCCCTTTGCTGCCTTTTCCCATTCGGCTTCGGTTGGGAGCCGTTTGCCTGCCCACGTGCAATAGGCCTCGGCGTCATACCAATCCACATTGATCACGGGCCGATCAGTGAGTGAGTCAGGGATGGCGTCTCCTTGCCAGAGGTTTCGCGTCGGGTTCTTGGAGTTTTGTGGGACACGATGGCCTGTGGCTGTGACGAATTCCAGATACCGGCCGTTTGTCATCTCGAATTTATCGATAAAGAAGGTGTCCACAAACACATCATGGCGTGGATATTCATCGCGTCCACCATCCCGATCGCCTGGTGGAACACCCATAGGAAATGAGCCGGCCGGGATCTCGACCATCGGAGCGCCGTCTTTGCCCGATAGTGGCGTGAGCAGGGCATGCGATGGTTGGTCGAGTGCGAAGAGCGGGGACACGTTGAACAGGACACAGAACACCGTCGAAACAAGCACTGGCCAGACGGACATCGGTGGGGACTCCTTCTTCAAGATTGGAAGTGTGAGCATCGTACCATAAGAAGAGCCAGCGAGGAGGCACAGCCGTCGGCCCGATTGAGGCAGGTCGACGCTATGATTCTCTAGCCATCTCCTCAATCTCCGAAGACGAGCTGGCAAAATTCCTTCTCATTCTCCTCCCCCAAGTGTCACCGTTAACGTCAGATCCGCATCGACGCGGCGGACTTTCACCGCGACTTTCTGCCCAGGGGTGGTCCGCTCGATCAAATAATTCTTCAAATGTGCCGCATCGAGAATCTCC
>DASVEA010000448.1:0-3215 GCA_036380815.1 Nitrospiraceae bacterium | reverse complement strand
TCGGAGCAGCGGATCGGCGATTGCAGCAGAAGCGTTCATGAATCATGCGGGTTAGGCCACGCCGATCGTCCGCACGCACCATCGCATCAAGTCCTGCAGGGCTATAGGATTTGTCACGTCCACTCTCCGCTCGAATCGAACTGCCACATACGCCTCGTTCATCTCGGTCTGTTCGGAAAATCCGGATTTCAACAGAAGTGCACGATACTTTGAGACTGCCGGTTGGATGAAGTACTTGGCCTGCTTCGCAATCTCGTCGGTGCCGAGATCTTCCGGCGTCCCATCGGACAGGAGGGTCATCACATCGTCAATCGCCACACCATACTGGCAGAGCAACCGTCCGTCCGGCGTGAGTTCCAGCAGCCATCCATCGGAACCAAGGTCCATCGCCAACGCACCGCCGGCTTCCAATTCCAGTAACTGGGGAAATGTGAGGGCCAGCGAGGCCCTGAGAGCGGCCCAGGCCGGCGAGGCTCCGTCACTCATACGTGCGTCTTTCGATGAGGCGGCGACCCATCCTGCCCTGGGATGCCGGCAAGCAGAGCCGCCAAACGTTGGGTATTCTCTTCAAGTTTAGGCAGCTTATATTTGCGATCCATATGCACCACCAGTTCAAGGAGATCCGCCGCCTCACGCAGCTTGCCGGTCTCTTCATAACATTGGACCAGCACATAACGAGCGCCGCCTGTCCTCAGCTCATCGCGCGATCGCTCGGCAATGGACTGGCTGGTTTGGCAACAGGCGATGGCGTCGTCGTAGCGCTGCTGGAGCAAAAACGTTCGACCGATCATGCGCCAGGCATCGGCTACGCCGCCCTCATTTCCCAATCGCCGCATCAGGACCAGCGACTGTTCATAGTATCCAATCGCCTGCTCGTACGCTTTCGTCTCACGTGCGACCAAGCCAAGGTCCGAAAACAGCACCGCCTTGCCGGCATCATCGTGAGTCTTGCACATAAGATCCAACGCTTCGAGATAGTAGGCCTTGGCGCGATCCCATTCGCCCGCATCGGCTCTGAGATTCCCTAAATTGCCCAACGTCGTCCCGATCCCCTTCTCATCCCCAAGAATCTTCTGGAGTTCCAACACCTCTTGGTAGTAGGTCTGGGCCGATTCCCGACGCCCACTGACCGCGCAAATGTTCCCCAGATTTCCCAGCGTGGCGGCCAACGCCCGTTGATCCCCGGTCAACCGGTCGCATTCCAGCGCCTTCGCATAGCAGGTATAGGCTTCGGTATAGAGACCGCGCGAAAAATGCTCGTTTCCCTGGCGGTTGAGTTCTTCGGAAAGTCCGTTGCGTAGCGTCATGATGAGGACTGGAGCAACCGTTCAACCGCCTTCTTGGCGCCGGTGAGAATCGAAACACCGTCGCCGACCAATAAACTATCAAAATTGTACTTGAGGAGACGACGCAATCCCTCATGGGCCTTCTTCACATCGGCGTATTTTTCTGCGTGCAGAAAACTGACGGAGCCTGCCGGCTTCCCGATCAACGCATCGCCGACAATCAGCACGCCCTTCCCCTGTTGAATGAACAGGGCTGATTCACCGGGGGACTTCTGGTCTTTCAGCTGGATTACCCAGATTCCGCCCGTGAGCAATTCCCCGTCTTTGAACGTTTTGGTCGGCTTGAGATCCATCTGCGGCGCATCGGCATCCGGCACTTGCACCTGGCAGTGAAACTCGTCTTGGTAGCTCGCCGCTTCACGAGCATGGTCGCGATTCGTCACGATGATGTAATCGACAGGGCCGTTGCGGAGGATCACGGCACTGGCTTCGCCTGTCATCGGCGGAGGATCGATGAGAATCTTGTGTTCTCCGACCGTCAGGAAGAGCCCGTTGAAATCGAGCTGCTTCTCCTCAGAGAACCAAGACCATTGCCAGATGCCGGGAAGCAGTTGTTTCATTGGATATCCAGGTCGAGGCTAAGGTTACGACCGAGAGTTTTGCTCAACCTCAGCCTTGGCCTCATCTTTCCTAAAGAGCGGAGACGGCATCTTTGACAGTTTTCGTCACCTTGGCCAGGATATTGGCTTCGTTGGGAAGATCGATGATGTCGTCTTCTGAAATCGTAATAAACTTTCGATTCGGCCCCTTCGTCAGAGAAATCAGAAACATACCATTAGAAGGCGTGACGGGAATAACGACCTGCACAGCAGCATCAGTCCCCTTCACCATTTCCAAAAACTTCTGCTTTCCTTCCTCCATCTCATCCATGAATACCTCTCTCGCTGACAAGCCGACAAGGAACCAAGCTGACATGCCGACAGAGGGAATCGCACTTGTCAGCTTACCGACTTGTCCGCTTGTCAGCGCTACATTTTCGATGAACTACCAGCCAACAACTTTTCAACTTCCGCCACTATCTCCTCTTCACCGGCCAGATCCATATTGCCGACACGTTGCCACCGGATCACACCCTGCTGATCGATCACATACACGTTGGGAATAAACTTCCCTCCGCCGTACAATTTGTCCGTCACCTTGTTCGGATCAAGCAGATAGGGATAGGCAATTTTCACAGGAAAAGCGGACAAGAACTCGCCGACTTCTTTCTTCGAGTTGCCGGAAGAATTGACGCCGAGCACGGCCACGTCTTTGCCTTTCGTCATCTCGGAAACTTTTTGGAGCGTCGACCCCTGCCTCAGACAGGGGTCGCAGATATGAAACAGTCCGAGTACCACGACCTTCCCCTTATAGGTATCCAGCCCCACGGTCTCACCGGTGATGGCCGTCAACGCAAACGAGGGCGCCTTCTCGCCCACCTTAAAGAAACCCGCGGCAAGGACCAGATGGGCCGCAAACACTGGAACGAGTACGGCGCTGAGTATGACGACGAAACGTTTCATGGCAGCCTCCCTCGCACAATGTTCAATGTTGAATGCTCAATGTTGAGTGAAGCGACCATTCAACATTCAGAACTCAACATTCGCAACTTCGTGTCGCGCTATCCTACCACGCAGATTTTTTCAGGGGCAATGGCAGCGGGAACATCGAGACGACGGAGGAGGGATGAACGTTCGCGGCAAAGCAGCATTGTCAACCAACGGATTCACGCGATCGAATCGGCGACACTTCAGAATTCAACGGCTGATTCATCCACTCCGGTCCAGCACAGCTGCTTGTCGAGAGCCGGCGGTCGTAGCTATTGATAATGCTGGGCTTGAGTGAGGAAAAGCGTGGCGTATAGTCCTTGTTGGCGCATCAAGTGGTCGT
>DASVEA010000447.1:0-2912 GCA_036380815.1 Nitrospiraceae bacterium | reverse complement strand
TTCACGCGATGGTACGGTCCTGCGCCATTAATCAGCGCATCGATCCGTCCCCACTGCTGTTCCACTTGGGCCACGAGGCCTTTGGCCGCCTGGGGGTCTGACACGTTACAGCGAATCGAGAGCGCACGACCTCCACGACTTGTGATCGCGTCGGCTGTGGCGGCGGCCTCCGATTCGCTCGTGCGGTAGCAGATGGCGACCGACCACTGTTGCGCCGCCAAGTCGAGTGCGATCCCCCGTCCGATGCCTTTGGCCCCGCCTGTGATGAGTGCCACTCGCTCTGCCATTAGGTGATCCCTTTCGTAGTCGGTGTGGCTGATCGTGTAACTTACCGAGTCTTAAGTCTGGTTGCGAGCAGCTGCAATGTGCCGGCTGTTCGCATGGAGAAGGTCCGGTCTTGTTTGGGCTTCTTATTGTCCTCTCGGCACTCAGTGATGAGCGCCTGTAAGTCCGGGATCGTATCCACGTCGCGCCATGCGGTGGTGAGCCCGACGGATAAACCCAGCGTCTTAGCCTGCTGTTGTGTGACGGCGAGGACTTGATCGGTGGACCAGGGCACCCCAGTAAAAAGATTTTCTGCCGGCTGCTTGAGGCCTATGAGGTAGTACCCGCCATCCAGGGCTGGTCCCAAGACCACGTCCGAGCGGCCCAGCATCGCGAACGCCTCTTGATACACCGACAGAGGCAAAGTCGGGACATCGGTCCCCACGATGATCACCTGCTTGTAGCCTTTCGCGAATAAGTCGACACAGGTGCGGTGTATCCGCTGGCCCAGATCCTCTCCTACTTGATCCAACAGACGGACGCCCTGTCGTTCTTCCATAATTTTGAAGAACACCAGCTCAGAGGAAGGAGCACAGGCCAAGTACCGATGAAACGGGAGTTGCAGTGTTGCGACAGCAAGTTTGGTCCGTTCCAGCATGTCGAGGACGAAGCTGCCGTGCAGGGTGGCCGCCTCGTCAGGCGTCAGCGGCGGGCAGAGCCGCGTATTTACTTCGCCCGGGATCGGAGCCTTGGCGAAGATCACCAGCGCGGCCGGGTGAGGGGTGAGGGGTGAGGGGTGAGGCGATGGAGAGGGTGCCAGTCTACTTTTCAAGTTCGCTTCCTTCACCCCTCACTCCTTACCCCTTACGTTTTTATCGGATGACTTTATACCATTCAACCAAATGCGATGGACTGATACCGACCCAATACAGGAACCGCAACGTCCACATTAAGAAGATCGTCCGCAGCGGTCCATGCTGCTCCCAGCGACGGAAGGAGGTGGTCACGGTCGCGGTGAGGGCCGCGGTCGATCCCTTTCGTTTGAGTCTGAGGGAGAATTCGATATCCTCCATCAACGGCATGTCGGCGAAGCCTCCCATCTGTTCGAAGATAGGACGACGCACGAACAGGGCCTGATCGCCGGTGGCGATGCCGCTCAGTCTCGATCGCCAGTTCATCATCCTGCTGATGATGGTTCCCCACATCGATGGACGATCGAATCGGACATCGAACTGTCCGCCCACCATCCGTTGATCGGCCAGTGTCGTGTCGATCATCGTTTTGGCATCGACTGGAAGCTGTGTGTCGGCATGGAGAAACAATAAGATTTCTCCGCGACTAGCCTTTGCGCCTTCATTCATCTGCCGGGCGCGTCCGCAGGGAGCGGTCACCCATTGTACCGGACTAAGTGCTGAAAATTGAGTGCTGAGTCGGTATGATTCGACGAGTGCGGGAGTGTCATCCGTGCTCCCTCCATCCACCACGATGAGTTCATCGAATCCGAGCGTGGCGGTGTGCGCTAGGGTGACCATGATTGTCCGTTCTTCGTTCAGTGTGGGGATGATGACGGAAATCGGCATCGCCATGACACGTTAGGCGGGTTTCTTCGGTTCGTTGAACATGAAATACATGACGACCACCACTGTACCCCAAAATATGACTTGCTTGTGCCAGAAGAGGACTTCCCCATAGTGGAAGAAGACGGCTGCGAGCAGGATGGCGCCGCCGATGAGGCTGTAGCGGAGGGTCGTGTTTTCGACGACCGCATTCGCCCACACCGCGACCCCACCGAAATAAATCAAGAGGGGGATGACGTCGATCTCGAATCCCCCGCTGATCGAGAGAAATATGTCGAGGAAGCCGATGAAAATAAGGGCGGTGCCCACGATCATCCCGGCGACACGCAATTGGTTGTCGCTCCCGGAGTCGTCTTCTGGCTCGCGGCGCTCCGGCTCGTTGGTCGGTTCTGGCGGCATGGTCAGCTGGTTCCTATCTGTTCGTGAAACGTCCGAATCCTGAGCGAGCGAGGTAGGCTAAGGTCGAGGTCAAGGCTCAGCGAAGACCTGACGTTCTTGATCTCCGCCTCAATCTTACTTAGCTTGAACCTCGGCCTTCTCCCTGCTGGAGGCTTGTTTCTAGCAGGCTGCTGAAGAACTTTGTGTGTGCTCAATATCCACTATGATCTTGCGAATGATGATAGCGCAAGAACGGCTCGCAGGATGCTCAAAATGGCCAGACTTCTCACCCGCCCATCCCTGGCGCACCGAGATGCGCCTTGTCCCAAGCGCGGCCGCAGCGAGCGAAGAGGCGAGGAGGTACGTACCGCACTTCGTGTGGGCCGTTCGCCCTTTGAATGGATCGTGGCGAACGGAAAATCCCCTCCAGTGATTCCGATCTCCGAGAGGCTCGCCTCTATACGTTGAGCCTCTGAGCGATGCGAGAACGCCGCTGGCGGACTTTTTCAGCATCCTGCTAGAGAAGTCCGGGGACGTTCATCCCGCCAGTGACCGATTTCATCTCATCCGCCATCATCTCGCGAGCCTTCCTGAGGGCATCGTTCGACGCGGCCATGACCAAATCTTGTACCATCTCCACATCGCCACCTTTCACCACTTCGGGATCGATGACGATGCCGACAAGCTGCATAG
>DASVEA010000446.1:0-4272 GCA_036380815.1 Nitrospiraceae bacterium | reverse complement strand
CGGGTATCGGTCCACTGTTGCATTGCGTGGGGTGGGTCGGCAGAGATGCTGCTGGGCCTTCGTTGGCCCGAGCCAGCGTAGTATGAAAGCAAGGTCAAGATTGCCCATGAAGAAGGAGTATTGGCTTTACGTATTAGCCGTCGTGGCTGGAACTGTGGTGTGGGTCGTTGTGTCCGAGGCCTCCGGCAGGAGAGAGGCGTGGGATTCCCAGTGGTATTTCCTCATCAGCGTTCCAGTGGTCTGCGTCGTATCTGCCGCGCTTGGCTTTGTTGAGCCGAGCAGGTCGTGGCGATGGGGCGTTGCTCCTCTTGTTGGCCAGTTTTCCTGGATGCTGTTAACTCAAGGGCCGGGTAATCTCTTGCCACTTGGGGTCGTGGTGTTCGGTGTGCTCTCCGTGCCATCGATCATGACGGCGCGGATCGGCGCATTCTTTGGAAACAAGCGTGCGAAATAGCATGAAGCTTCGTGCAGCGTACTGGCTGGTCGCGGCCTTCGTGATTAGCTTCCTCGCCGTGGGGAGCTTCATTTTGGGGGAGTATTACGGTCAGCTCTGTGGTATCAGTTTCCTCTATGCTCCCTCCCATACCTCCAGGCTGGCGATCTTTACTCAACGAAGAGACGCGCAATCCGTATTATCGCGCGCTCGATGCGTTTCTTGAAAAAGAACGAGCCGATGGGCAGACGATTCTGCCAGCCCGCAAAGACATCTTCAGCGCGTTAGCCGCAACATCGTATGACCAGGTCCGCGTGCTGGTCGTCGGCCAGGATCCCTATCCAACCCCTGGTCATGCCCATGGCCTCTGCTTCTCCGTACAACCGACCGTTCGGCCGCTACCCCTGTCGTTGCGAAACGTCTATCGGGAGCTTCATGAAGACGTTGGGTGCCGGATCCCTAATAATGGCTATCTGGAACCCTGGGCCCGACAGGGAGTCCTCATGCTCAACTCGGTCCTCACGGTCCTGGCTCACAAGCCAAATTCGCATCAGGGACGCGGCTGGGAGCGATTTACCGATCGCATGATCGAATTGATTGCTGTGAAGCAGACGCCGGTGGTCTTTGTGTTGTGGGGACGTGAAGCCCAGAAGAAACGGCGGTTGGTCACACAATCGCACCATGCAGTGGTTGCTTGCGCACACCCCTCACCCTTATCAGTCAGAAAGTTTTTCGGATGCCGGTGTTTTTCACACATCAACCGAGACCTTGCCGATGCGGGGTTAGCTCCGATTAACTGGCAGATCCCAGATATCTAGGGGCAGGATGCTGAAAAAGCCCGCCAGCTTCGTTCTCGGTTCATCGAAATCCTCAACGTACCCCTGAGGGTACGCCTCCGGTTTCGATTCGCCTGCGGCCTTGCTGGACGTCCTTTTTGAGCATCCTGCAAGATTGTTACACTGTTGGGCCATAGGTTCTGACAATCGAAGTTCTCGTGTGCTGAAATGGTTTTCTCTCAGCCTGCTAAGTAAGGACACGCTGCACAACACTGGTGTGGTTTTGTGACGGCGCGATCTCCCCGGGAGCTTCTCCAAGGCCTCTATGCGAGGCGGCCAGACGGAATTATTATTGCTCCATGATATCCAGTCGTTACATCTATTTCCTGTCTCCATCGCGTTGACTCTGCCCGGTATACTCTGTATGGTGAGTAAACGACGTGAGCCACGCCGACTGTCCCATCTCTCGCACAGCACTCCCTCCTAAGTTCCAGTGCGTCTGATTCTCCGGTCTCCGCTGCTTCCACGCCAGAGTGCCCATTGGTTGCCGCATGTGCTGTGGCCCACTACAGCTGTCGCTGACGAGCGCAGTAGCACGACTTGCCCAACCGATGCGATGCATCATCCTGTTTTGGGGCCATTATTACACTACGCAAGAAAGGAGTCCCAGATGAATCAAGAGCAATTCAAAGCGTTTTGGATCCAACTCAAAGCACCGCTCAAAGCGAAGTGGGAGAAGATTACGGAGGCGGATCTTCTGGAGGTCGATGGCAACTTAGGCACATTTACCGCCGTGCTGGAGAAGCGATATGGCGCAACTCAGAGTGGCGAGGTCAACACCTGGGCCAACCGACGCTACTCCCATTGGTCTGGAAACTATACTAGTAAGTATGCAGATCCGGCAAAGGCAGCTTGACAATCTGCGTGGGCTTATCGCCAAGTGAGAGGGTGCCTGATATGCAGGCCCACTCGTGAAGAGCGCAACATCGCGAACCCAACGAAGAATAGGAAAGGATCCGGCCATGAAAAAGATTGTGATCAATAAGAGCTACGACAAGTTTTCGGTGAGTCACGAGGCGTTTCTACGATTGCGCGAACTGGGCCAGCAGGACGCGCTCAAGGAAACGGATCTCGGCGCCTACTGGCCCGAGGCGGCTACGCCGAGAGAACCGAGCCTCAATCAGTGCGGAAAAATGATCCCACGCGATGACCTAAAGTTGGCCCAAGTCGTGGAGGAACTCGGTGGGGCTGCCAATGGCCATGGCGCAGAGTTGCGGGTGGTCACGATTCCGGAAGATGTCCGTTGGGAAATTAGCGCCGTGGGCGGGATGGAGCACGTCAGCGAAGTCCACCGGACCTGGGCTTAATAGGCTAAAATTCAGCGCCTGCTTGCTTGATTGTGGCGATCATGATCGAGCAGGATGATGAAACACGATCCTCTGTCCAGCGCCAACGACCCGAGAACCGTTTCTTAGGCCCTCTCCAGAAGGTGCCTCTGCGTCATGCCTTGTGGACCATCCAGCTGCAACTTGGCGCGCTGAAACGCGTTGCTTCTTGCTTCCCATTCAGTCTTGTAGACTTGCGACGAATCCTGTCCTTGCAGGCCGCCGTCAAGATGGCTGAACCCCGGAATCGAAAACTTGCACATCCATTTACCACTTTTGCTTTGGCTGGTGACCAAGATAACTTTCTGGCCCTTGGAATAGCAGGTTTCTGTCATGGTTGCCTCCGATTCGAGCAGGATGCTGAAAAAGTCTGCCAGCAGCGTTCTCGCATCGTTTAGACCCTCAACTCGGACCCGGCCCCCTCACCAACTCGGAGGCGCGCACAGACTTGGTGCTCCTTATTCGTCGCACTGTGCGCCCCAGAGGGTACGCCTCGGCCCTTCACTCGCTGCGGCCTTGCTGGACAGCTTTTTTGAGCATCCTGTGTGGGCGCTCCTCATTGTTCCAAACGTGTGTGGCAATAAATGTCAAGCGTTCTCAAATAGTTTTTCCGAAGCCTGCTAGGCCGGCTTGACGAAGCGATCCGGTGCCAGCACGCTGTGCAGCGATTGTGTCACAGCGCGGCGATAGGGTGCCTTCTGGCGCAGCATGATGACGAGTTCTTCATCGTCGATCAAAATAGATAAGTCGCCCTCGGTCACGAGCTGTCGATCCGGTGCCCCGATATTCATACGATACTGCGTCTTCCCGTCCGGATTCCGGTTTGGTCCGCTGACGATCTCGGTGAGCCCATCGATGAATCCGATGTGTCCTTCATGCCGATGCTTGACCTTCGTACCATCAGGAATGCGGACCCAGGCCGTAGCTGTTCGTGGCGGCACGGGCTTCATGGGCTTCATGGTATTCATGGTCTCTCCCTATAATCCGTTATGGAGTGAAGAATCACTACCGGTTTGTCATTCCCACCCGCCGTTGCCGAGATGTTGAAGCAACGTTTCCCTGCGAGTAGCCTCGAATCAAGCACGAAATGAGTTAGCATGTCGTTGACGGAGGGACAGCGGAGCTATACAAATGATTCCGTGGGGGCGTCGTCAGCTGGAACGAGACGCGAAGAATGGATCGTACCCATGGTTCAGTGTGCACACAACACTGTACCACACACACATCTGCCATAGCGAACTAAGCGGTGAAGACCCCGGTCAGTCAAATCCTCACCCGCCGACGCTTGGTTCACTGCGCGCATCGAACGACCACCGCTCTACTATCATCCATCTTCCTTGAGAGCGGGCTAAAAGGTCTCCCACTGCGACCTTCGATGGCGATATTTTCCCAACAGATGATGTCGTTAAAATGAGACGAGAGGCACGTACGGATGACTCAACTCATTGATGAAGCAGAACATAACGGGTGGTGCGGATCTTGAAATCATAGATGTTGCTTTGTTATGTTGAACGTGATGGGAGAGGATTCCGTCAGATGAAGCACCCGGCTGCATTAATATCAGCGCTGTGTCTGATGAGCCTCATGTCGTTCTCCCATGCGGGAGCGGCAGGTGAGGGGCCTCTTGTCACAGGCCCTTCAACGGCAGGGGCTATCGGCAAGTTGGGTCCGCCCGTCC
>DASVEA010000445.1:0-3030 GCA_036380815.1 Nitrospiraceae bacterium | reverse complement strand
ACTTTATCCTGCACGCTGTGGCTATGCCCCTTCTGTTCCTGCCCTGGCTCGAAGCAGTAGATGTCGCAGAAAAATCGTGGTGTCTGAAACATATTATTCTTCTTCATCTTCTCACTGCTAAACTGCTGATAATCTGAGAGGTTCACCACGTTCATTCGCCAGCTCCTTCAGAAAGGTTGCGAGGAGTTCGATGACGCTCAAGCGTCGCCAGAATGGAATCGACCGAGATCACATGATGCGAGAGCCCCAAGTCCTTGGCCGGAAGCCCCATCGCCAGACCAAGTAACTGCGGCACATGCAAGATTGGTAAGTGGAGCTCGCGGTTCACCGCGCGACCAGCCCGATCCTGATAAATATCCAGACTCATATGACAGAGAGGACAAGGCGTCACCATAAAGTCAGCCCCCTGCTCCCTGGCCTCTTTCATGTGCGTCCCTGCCATGGCCACGGCAATGGCTTCCTTTTCGAGAATGATGGGAAACCCACAGCATTTGGTTCTTCCGGCATAGGCCACCGGTTCGCCACCGACGGCCTTGATGACGCGCTCGAGGGATTGGGGATTCTCAGGATCGTCAAACCCCAGATCCCACGACGGACGCAGGATGTAGCAACCGTAAAACGGGGCGATGCGGAAGTCTCGCATCGGCACAGAGACCAGCGCACCCAGGCGAGCCAACCCGATGTCTCTCACCACGATCCACAACAGATGTTTGACTTGCACATGACCGTGGTAGGCCAGACTTTCTGGTGCGAGGAGAGCATTGATGCGGTCCAGGGTCCCTGCCTCCGTCTTCAATCGTCGATTGGCAGCGCTCATTACACCTTGGCAGGTTCCGCAGATCGTCATGACATCCAGTCCAAGCGCCTCCGCTTGCGCAAACGTCCTGGCGTTAAGCGCCAGCGCCATATCAGGATGTGCTTCCGTCACCACACCGGCGCCGCAACAGGCCGCGGCCGCAAGTTCAACGACCTCGATCCCCAATCGGCCGATGATCGTCCTAGTCGATTGATACAGTTCCGGTGTCGCCCCTTGCGCCGCACAACCGGGGTAGATGGCATATTTCATTGGTCTACCGTGACGGGAGATGATACAGGGACTGTGTGAGAGAACCTCGAAGATTGTCCATCGCAGCCGCGGTTTTCGACTTCGCCTGCTCCCAGGAAGAGGCAGTTGCGGAGTGCATGTCCTGCGCTTTAATAATGGCCAGGTCCTTTTTCTTTTCTAATTCCTCGATCGCCTTCTGGATGTCCGTTCGTACTTCCGCCGACGTACGCGTGACTTGTCCACGGAGCTGCGTGATGCGCACTTGCATCTCTTCCATCTCTGTTTGAACCGTCCGCTGAAACGCATCTTTCTGCTGACTCGTATAGTCCTTGGTGGCCGTCACCGCCTCCTGCGTTTCCCGAATAACCGTGTCACCCGTCACCGGCTTATCTGACGCTCCAGCCGCTATGGCAACGGGTATGGTGAGCAACCCTATTCACACAATCCCCCACAACCCTCCGACATAATTCTTCATATCAATTGCCTACACCCCGTCGACACGCAGGCACCTTTCGAAGTATAACTTCCGCCTTTCGGAAAGTCACCGTGTGTGGAACCTGACGCGTCCCTCGACGTGTCTTGGGACGGTGAGCCCGCCTCTCAACTCGGCTCGGAACCCTAAGATAGTCGAAGGGTCAAGCCGTGAGGCGAGAACCGACTGGTTGCTCTGGTGTGATTAGGCTGTTCTCTTTCACCGGATACCCAGTAGCGTGTTTCGGGGATGCCCGGCCTTCGCGCAGCCGAAGCGGCTGCTTCGCCGGAGTATGCTGCTGCGGGGAGCTTCATCTCATGTATTTGGTTGAGCCAGACTCCCCAAGTCTAGCCCGGATTATTCATGAATGCCGTCGCGAGGCGTTCGAGACCGAAACTCGCGGGGGCTTCTTGCAAGCGGGGTCTACGCAGGCATACATGCAAAATGACCGCGGAGGGACTGCGTGAGGAACGCAATGCGCTAGGTGCTGCCTTCTTTTTGCTGCTGCGCTTGCTCGTAGGGCTCCATTTCGATCTGCTTCACGGTGTGCTGGAGCCGAGCCCATTCTTCAGGAACCATCGTCACAAACTCAAGGCCGAATTGCCGCCCTCGGCTCCACCGAACTAACGCTTGCTGAATCTGAATTGGGGGTTCATGCTCCATCCCCGCGATCCGAACCTCCAGAGAGGCTCCTGGCTGAACGTCGGTGGGACTTTCGATGCGGCAACCCCTGATGGAGAGATCGACGACGCTGCCCTCGCCGCCGACCATGGCGATGGAAGAAAACGAACTGCGAAATTGGACGTGAAACCGGAGGTTCTTTCGTTGCTCCATCATCCATCGTGCCTCGCAGACCGGTATACTGCTACCCCTTTATATTCCCGATCGGACGCAATTCCAACACCTTTTTTGTAATTCCCGCACGCTCGACCGATTCTACAACTTCAGATATATTTTTGTATGCCAGGCCGGCCTCTTCCGCGAGGCCCGACATCGACACGGCCTTGACCAAAATGCCGCGCTTTTTCATTTGCTGCTGCAGCTGCTCGCCGCGAACCGTTCTCTTCGCTTGCGCGCGGGACATCGTTCTCCCGGACCCGTGCATCGTCGATCCGAACGTGTCACGCACCGCGCGATCTGTCCCCACCAACAAGTATGAGCCGGTCTCCATCGATCCGCCACAGATGACCGGCTGGCCTGTCTGTCGAAACGTTTCTGGTAGCTCCGGACTCCCCGGCCCAAACGCTCTGGTCGCTCCTTTGCGATGCACCACCAACTCCCCCTCTGCATACCGTTCTACCTTGGCGATGTTATGCGCCACGTCATATACCAACTCCATCCCCAATGCTTCGGCGGACTGACCAAAGACCGTTGCGAAGGCTTCGCGAATCTGATGCGTGATGACTTGGCGATTGGCAAAGGCCGTGTTCGCGGCACAGTTCATGGCGGAAAAATACTCCTGCCCCTCGGGAGACCGAAACGGCGCACAAGCCAACTGCTGATCTTTCACGGT
>DASVEA010000444.1:0-7862 GCA_036380815.1 Nitrospiraceae bacterium | reverse complement strand
AGGATTCGACGGCGTAGATTTTTCATATGACGCCTTCGGCGCCCCATCGGGACAGGATCCGGTGAAACTATCGGAGCAAGTCAAAGCAAAGGATATCGCCGACAAACCGAAGGTACTGGCCAAGCAGAAGCAACTACTGGCCGACCGCTACAAGCTGGACTGTCGCACACAGCCGTCCGTGACTATGACGAACGGAAAGCCGCAACCGCTGGGCCCTAGTACCCACTTGAAGAATGGGCTCACCTGGGACAAGCTTGGCGGACTCGAGGCAGATGAGATCAAGAGCAAGAAAATCTTTCCCACCGGCTTCCATCGGCTGCCGCATGTCAAACACGAGGTCGGCGGCATGGTGTTTCCCGCCATCCAGATTGAGCAATTCCCTCGGTTGGAGCGTTTCGATGTGGAGTTCGATCTGCCTGAGTGTTTCCTTCCGGAGTTCCCGCCGCCTATTTTTCTCACCACGCATCCCGAACTCGGTGATGTCTCCCAAGGAGAGGTCTTGGATGCCGACAACTTTGATCGGCTGTTTCGAGGGCTCATCACGCCGGTGCAACTCGACGGGCTCCGACTGTTGGTGACGCAGTTCCCTCAGGAAGAATTCAACGCGACGCATGACCGGAAAACGGCACAGCCCAGCTTGGGCGTCTCCTGTCTGGACTGTCATGTCAATTTTCACAGCACCGGGCAATTCCACTTGAACCCCGATACGAGACCGCAGTCGGATCGGTTTCGCATCGACACGACAAGCATCCGGGGACTGTTCAATCAGCAGATCCACGGCTCCAAACGCAGCATCCGGTCGGTGGAAGATTTTTCCGAGTTTGAACAGCGCACCGCCTATTTCAACGGCGATCCGATCCGGGCGATGAAAAAAGGCATCAATATGATCGACCGCCTCCAGGTCGCCCATATGGCGCAGATGCAGAACATGATCGATTTTCCCCCTGCCCCGAAGCTCGACCCGATGACGGCCCGCCTCGACCGAAAGAAAGCGACGGAGCAGGAAATTCAAGGCGAGGAACTCTTTTTCGGAAAAGCCCGCTGTGCTGCGTGTCACCAACCGCGGGCTTATACCGATCATATGATGCACGATTTGAAGCTGGAACGATTCGGAGCGGAGGCGGACGGTCCCATCAAGACCTTTGTGCTGCGAGGGATCAAAGATTCTCCGCCCTATTTGCACGATGGCCGATTGCTCACCCTTGAGGACACAGTGGAGTTTTTCAATGTGGTCGGAGGGAAGCAATTAACCGAGAAAGAAAAAAAGAGCCTGGTAGCGTTTTTGCGCGCACTGTAGGTGGTCCGAAGCCAACGAACGTTTAGAAGATTCGATCATGTCTCCCAGTTAAACACAGGAGGGTTTGGCGAAGGAGATTGTGCGGCGTTGGTGATTATGAATGATGCAAGGTCTCAGCCGGCTATACGCACATTCGGGATCGAGGGGGAACCATGAGGGCTAGAATTTCCAATTTTGATGGTAGAAGTGAGTCGGTACTGGTGGGACCATGCGGGAAGTCAGGGAAGGTCCTGGTCCTATTGATGGGGGCCGTGGTGCTCGCCGGACTTCCAGGGTGCCTCAGGTTGGGTTTGGGGTTGGGAGGCAGCGACGACTCCGACACGACGGCTTCTAAAAACGCTGCGGAAACCGCGATATCCCGAGAAGTAGCGGAAATGGCCAAGCTCTATCGAATGTGCCTTCAGAAAAACGAGGATAATCCGGTGAAGGCCAAAGAGAACTGCGGCACGTACAAAGATGCCATCCGGGACCTTGCCCCTGACAATACGAGAACGATTGTCGCTGAGGTGCTGGATCAGCTGCGAGACAAGCATAAGAAGCCATCGAATCAGCGCGACATCGAACCATAGATTCGCCCATCGTTAAAGGGGGAGCGATGGAACGATGAACAGCACCATATGAAGGGCAGAGGTAGACCCAAAGTGTATCAAATTGCACAGACTACGAACCCTATACATGAGAAAGTCGGACATCATGATGGTGGATCGAATCCACGAAATGCGTGAGAATTTGTGGGAGAGTGATGGAGGGAAAAAGGAGAGCAACAGGAGGCGATCTCTGTAGCAGTATCAGTGGAGGACGAAAAGCGTGGACAATATAAAGAACTATCCGACTAACCGTAAGGGGGGAGAAAACATGGAATCATCGAACAGACATGAGTCAGGAAACCTATCGGCGTTTATTACAGGAGCGCTAGTCGGCGCGGGTGTCGCGCTGCTCTTCGCGCCACAGTCGGGCGCGCAGATGCGCGGGCTCCTTCGCGACTATGCGGCACGTGCCAAAGATGAAATGGATGAAGCCGTAGATCGCGGCACCGAAGCCTTGGATAGCGCCGTGGAGCGCGGTCATGAATTCGTCGAGAAGGGAAAGGAGTCGTTGCGTGAGACTGGCCGCCAGGCGAAGGGATTTGCCGAGGCGGGAAGACAAGCTGTTAATGACATCAAGGACGAACTGGCGACAAACCACCGCTAGGCGCCAGCGCCATGACAATAGGAGCGCTTACTTTCAACCATAGGAGGATTCTTATGTATCGCTTAGTAATGGTCGGCATTCTCGGAGTTAGCCTTATGGTCCTGACGGCATGCCAGTCCATGACCGGAAAAACCGCAGGCCAAACCATCGACGACGCCACGGTGACCGCATCGGTTCAAGCAAAGTTGACGGGTGACAAGGCGTCGAATTTTTCGCGTATCGATGTGGATACCAACCGGAGCGTTGTCACGCTGAATGGTGTGGTGCGTACTGTGGAAGAGAAATCGAGGGCAGAGGACCTCGCAAAAAAGGTGGATGGGGTGACAAAAGTGAACAACAATCTACAGATCCAGTCCATATCAATGAATAATCCCTGACCTCGTGGGTCGGGGGCCGGTGGCGACAACGGTTGTCGGCCCACGGCCCAGGTCTGGAGCAAGAAGAGGGGATCTATCCGCCCCGTACTCCTTCTCGTGGAGTATGTCTTAGGATAACTTCTCTCGCAAACCAAGGTGGGATAGCGATGTCACAGACGCAGGACACAGAACGATCTGGGCTTGGAACAGTGATAGTCGGACTCTTGAGAGATGTTCAGACCCTCGTGTGCCAGGAACTGGCGTTGGCGCGACATGAGGTTCGATACGAAATCGGCAAGATCCTCAAGGCGGTCCTGTGGTTTGGAATTGCTGTGGTGCTGGCAGTGACCGGATTGTTCGTGATTGCTGCGGCCTGTGTGCTGATCCTCTTCGAGTATACTGGGCTGCCTGCCTGGGCCTGTGCCGCGCTGGTGAGTGTCATGTTACTGGGTGGGGCGGGGGGACTCGTGATGGCGGGATGGGGGGTTGCAACGTCCGTTCGCATCGTCCCGCTACGAACCATCCGAATCCTGATGGACGACGTCAAGTGGATGACGGAGTGGGTGCGCACGCGGTTTGTATAGATTTGGAATTAAAAACGCGAAAATCTTAGTCGTGTCCGGAGAGCTGATGTACGCCCAAGGTGTCATACGACACGAGCATGGTAGGCGCACGCGGGCAGAGCGAAAACCACCATCTACGTGGAGGTCGCCATGCCGGTAATTTTATGGGTGCTTGGAGTACCCCTCACTCTTGTTCTGGCGCTGTGGCTGTTCGGGATTGTGGGATTTTAAGCCCGAGTGAGACAGTCTGTGCTACGCGTACGGTCCTTATCCTGACGATCAGGAGTAGGTGGGGCGGAGAATAGGGGTCGCAACGTGGTTGGGAAAAGGAGGTTCTGATGGCGCTCGAAAACGAATACGACATGGAACCCAGCGGAGAGTCTGTCGTACAGACGGCGGCGGGGGTGATCGAACAGGCCGAGAAACTGGTGGGGTCGATCGGTCAGAACGTGGACTCAGCGGCACAGACGATACAGGATACCTTACGGCGAACTAAGCAAAGCGCCTGCGACGCAATAGGAACGGTTGCAGAAGGTATCGAAACCTCAACAGAATATCTCAGTGACCGGGGAATAGGCGGAGTGGTCAAGGACGTGGAGACACTGATTCGTCGCCATCCGTTTCAGGCTCTGATGCTCGGGGTTTCGGTGGGATACCTGCTCTCTCGAACTCGGCAGCGCTGACGCGCAGAGTTGCAAAAGAATTGAACGAAAAGGGGTCCTGATGCCGCCATATTCTATGGTGTTTGGTCGGAGGAACGATCCTGTCATCGAACCGTGAAGAGTGTGGCCGAGGAAGAGAGGGAGATCATGGACAAAGGTGCGGAGCGCATTGCGCAAGACATCAAAGATATCGTCCAGACCAGAGTGGCGATTGCGGAAAAGCTTGGAGCAATCGAGCAACATGTCGGAACAACGATGCAACATGCGAGGACAATGATGACTCAGGTTGCGGACAAGACGACCTCGTCTGTGCGTGAAACGATGCAGGCGACCCAGGAAGCCTTTGATCCACGCGTCCAAGCCGCACGCCACCCATGGGCGTTCATAGGCGGGGCGCTGGCCCTCGGCTATGGGGTGGGTACCCTCTACCGGCGTGGCTGGCAAATCACGAATGGAGTGGTTCCCTATTACCCGTCCGGCGCGAAGAGTGCGTCGATCATGTCTAACGACGGCGCACCACCCTCGTCCGAACGGACGGAGTCCGGGGTGTATCCCTTTTATCCCGATGTAGAGGCGGACAATGGAAGAAGGGAACAAAGCCAGGCTGATCAACGCACTGTGTGGGCCGAGTTGGAACGAGCCCTCCAAGACGAACTCGGTACGGTACGGAGTGGTTTCATCCGATTCGGACGCGGTCTCCTCCGCGAGATGGTCCGTCAAGCCGTTCCCGTCCTCGTGCAGATAATCGGCGGCACCCACCGTGAACGGAACCCTCGCTCCGCAAGCGACTCCGCGCGTCCTCATGTTTCTCAAGACTGAGCAATTTCGACCAGGACGCGGCCGGTCTTATTGCCATAATAGCACTACGTGCTCACTTCGTCTCTCGGTTCAGTACTCTCACACATCCGAACAAAGGGGGAACTCCATGAAGAAGGAAATCATTTCGGTTGGATTGGCAATCATGCTCGGTGCGACTGTTGCTCCGGCGGGTGCAATGTTCGAATCTGATCGGGCGCTCAGTGAAAAAGCAACCGTCAGCATGATCGACGCCATTAAAACTGCTGAGCAGGCAAAGCCCGGCAAAACCGTTGAAGTGAATATGGGAAAAGATGACGGCCGCGTCGTCTACAAGATTGAGATCGTGGACGGGACGAAAACCCATAAAGTCTATGTGGACGCCATGACCGGAAAGGTACACGAAATCAAATAAGCCCCCATTTTCACGTTTCTGCAACCACGAGTGGTCACCCGTGTAGATTCACTATATGGGTGGCCTTGATCACCGGCATGAGTTGGAGAACAGCGAGTGTTCTCGCCCGTCGAGTGCTGAGGGCACCTGTGCCTCCCGAGTTTAGATACAATGATCGACAGATGCACCGCTCGCCCGCACAAGAGGAATCCGACCATACACATACTCGCGCTGCTACTTGTCATCCTTCTCATAGTAGGGCTGAACGGCTGTAGTCGCCTCATCGCTCGTCAAGACTTTAATGGCAATGTGTTACATGGCTCTCTCAGTGGTCACCCTGTTGAACATGTAGTGATCCTAGCCATTGATGGTCTCGAGCAGGACGCCCTAGTCAAATATCTCACGCAGAATCCTCCACGAAAACCAGGAGGCTTACACGATCTGCTCGGCGCGCGCGTCGATGCAAACGGTCTTGCGTTGACCAAGGGCATTGCCGTTCGACAACCGACGACGGTGTTCCCTTCCTACACCTATGCAGCCTGGACGTCGATGTTTACCGGCGTGTTTCCCGGCGCTCACGGTATTGCAGGGAATAGCTTATTTTTCAGGGAGCGTGAAATCGCGAGATATTACACGGAATATCATATCGACGCGGCGAAGGCGCAGCTGGGTGACGACTTCCTCTCCGACGATATTAACGATCAAGTCAAAACGATTTACGACTATATCGGACAGAGCGGTGGGCAGAGCATTGTCGTGCACCATATGCTCACGCGCGGGAGTGGGCAGGGCGCGATTAGACCTGACTTCGATACCCTTCTGAGTTATCAGCAAAATCGAAGTAAAGCCGTTGACGAAAACGCGCTGTGGGAAGCGGTGAAATCACTCCAACATTACAATGGTGCGGCCAAGGAAGGAGCGGCGCTGCAGCTCCCGAGCCTGATGACGATCTATTTTGCCGGGCTCGATCATGCCGAGCATCTCTCCCCGGAGAATCCTGAGCAGGCACGCCTAGAGTATCTCAAGCATCTCGATGACCTCATCGCGAAATTCATCGCAGGCGATCGCGCTATCGTGAGAAATCACCATGCCACATCTGTTTCCGGCGTGACGCCAGTCGACCCGATTCAGTGGCGGGGATTACGGAATGAACCAGTCATGCAACGAACACTCTTCGTGTTGGTGTCGGACCATGGCCATACTCCAATTGACTGGGACAAAGTCCTTGGCATTGAAGATCTCAAGGTGGCGTTCTCCGAAATGACCGACACAAGCGGGAAGGCCTATCATCTCGAAACTCCGGCGTTGATCGACGGAAGCTTTCTGTCAGGGGTCCGTGCCCTGTTTGGATTTTTTTCAAATGGGACCATTTCCGGGGATTCTAATATCGTCGCAACCTTGAATGGTGGTGCGCTCGGGTTCCATGTAAAGCCTGCACATGGGCATTGGAAGGATGATCCCGACTATCAAGTCGACATCGCCCCCATATTGGAACACTTGCTGCTTACTCTCCACAAGAATGAGCAAGGGCCGGAAGCCGTGCTCTACAAACGCGGCAGCCGCTATGTCTTTATTCCTTATCGCTATGATGGGGTCACCATTCAATTACTGCCGGCAATGCACCTCGATCAGAGCCCGTTGAACAATGCCGCATACCCTATGGCGGTACAAAGGCTTAACGGACTCGCGTCACGATTGCCCACGGATCCTCTGAGCGCCCCGGACATCATTCTGCTGGCCAATAGATCTAAAAAATTGACGTATCTCAACAAGCAGGACTGGCGGGTCCTCGAGGGACTCGACGTGGTCAAGCATCGACACTTTCACTCTGATCATGGGCATCTCGATGCCTCAGACTCGCTCGTGCCGATCATATTCGTGAGAGGGGGACAGGAAGGAAGCGAAGCGCTGGCTACGATTTGCGAGGCGTCTCTGGTAGACGTTACCCCAACCATTCTAGACATTCTCGGGCTGCTTCCGTCGTTTAATGCGGCTCTGCAGGATCGTCCCGATGAAATGAAGGGGCACTCGCTCATACATGCTATCGACCGCATTTTGGCCAAGGCTCCCCCGTCCGGTAGTGAGAACGTCTGTGCTTCACCCATCGCCACTCCCCTCCCCACAAAACTAGATTAGCAGGATGCTGAATAAGTCCGAAGGCAGCGCCACGTTGCGACTGAATCATTTTTTTGTTCCCTGAGCAATATTGACCAGACCGCTGCGGGGCTTGTCACCATAATAACTAGTAAGAAAGGAGGTTTGGAGATGACCGGGACAGATCGAAACGAATATGGAGACATCGCGATCTCACACAGGAGGAAGACATCATGAATGCGGATCAACTCAAGGGGAAATGGATGCAGTTCAAGGGTGAATTGAAACAGCAATATGGAAAGTTTACCGATGACGACCTGCAGCAGATCGAAGGGAACTACGACAAGTTTGTCGGCAAAGCCCAGGAACGGTATGGCGATAAAAAGGATGAGCTCATGAAGTGGGCGGACCAGTGGCATCAGCAGTCTCAGCCGCAAGCGGCGAAGGAAAAGATGCGCTGAGGGGACGTACTCACGAAGAGAGAGCTGGATCACTGAGGACTTTCACATT
>DASVEA010000443.1:0-2655 GCA_036380815.1 Nitrospiraceae bacterium | reverse complement strand
TCTATATGATAGTGCCATGTCAGGGTCTCTTCTTTGCAGTCCCCCTGTGCGAGAGACAAGGAAATGGTGTGTCAATGGTGTGTCTCTGGGCAATGAGGCTGCCTTGGCAGCCTCATTGCGGTCGGGTGAGAAGGAGGATTTTTCAGCATCCTTCTAAGCTAGGCTTGGGATATCGAGCGGTGGCAGGTAATTGCGATGCCAGTGAATAAAAAAATCTCCTTTTCAGTTTGGTATGTCGTTCTTGCGATTATTGCGATTATTCTCGTACACGATTTCATCGTGGCCACGCAGAAGCTCGAAGAGCTACCGTACAGCGAATTCAAAACCCTCCTGGCGGCCGGCAAAGTGGCTGAAGTCACGGTGACTCAACAGAGAGTGACCGGGATGCTGAGGCCTGAAGATGCAACCAAAGAGCATAAGTTGTTTACGACCGTTCGGGTTGAAGACCCCGATCTGATCAAGGAGCTCAGCGCAGGCAATACCAAATTTAGCGGCGTGATTGAAAGCACCTTCCTGCGCGATCTTCTCTCCTGGATCGTTCCTGCACTGATCTTCGCCGGGATTTGGTTCTTTGCCATCAGGCGTCTCGGGCAGGGCCAAAGCGGGTTCATGACGGTGGGGCAGTCGAAGGCGAAGATCTATGCCGAGACGAACACGAAAGTCACCTTCGCCGATGTGGCCGGCGTGGACGAGGCAAAGGAAGAACTGCGCGAGGTGATCGAGTTTCTGAAGACGCCGGAAAAGTTTACGCGCCTCGGAGGAAAGATTCCTAAAGGCATCTTACTCGTCGGCCCGCCTGGGACCGGCAAGACGCTCTTGGCCCGAGCCGTGGCCGGAGAGGCAGGTGTGACTTTTTTTAGCATCAGCGGGTCCGAGTTCGTGGAAATGTTTGTGGGGGTGGGAGCGGCCCGCGTGCGGGACCTGTTCGAGCAGGCGAAGGTCAAAGCGCCCTGTATCATCTTCATCGACGAACTGGATGCGCTTGGAAAGGCCCGCGGGATGGGACCGATGGCGCATGAGGAGCGTGAGCAGACCTTGAACCAGCTGCTGGTCGAGATGGACGGCTTCGATCCGCGCATCGGGGTCATTCTGATGGCGGCCACCAATCGGCCTGAGATTCTGGATCCCGCACTCTTGCGGGCCGGCCGGTTCGATCGTCAAGTATTGGTCGATCGCCCGGATAAGATCGGCCGTCTGGCCATCTTGCGCGTCCATGCGAAGCAGGTGACTCTGGGGTCCGATGCGGACCTTGAGGTGATCGCCGGAATGACCCCCGGTTTCTCAGGCGCCGATCTCGCCAATATCATTAATGAAGCGACACTCTTGGCCGTGCGCCGGAATAAGGAGCAGGTAGGCCTCCCGGAATTGCAAGAAGCGGTGGAACGGGTCGTCGCCGGACTGGAGAAGAAGAATCGGGTCCTCAACAAGATGGAGAAAGAGCGGGTGGCCCACCATGAAGTGGGCCACGCATTGGTGGCGCTGTCGTTTCCTGGAGCAGACCCGATACAGAAGATCTCCATCATTCCTCGTGGGATCGCCGCGCTGGGCTATACGCTTCAGCTCCCGACGGAGGATCGTTTCCTGATGACCAAGACGGAGCTGGAAAACAAGATTGCCGTCCTGCTTGGAGGGCGGATTGCAGAAGAACTAATCTTTGGTGAGGCCTCCACGGGTGCGCAGAACGATCTGGTCAAGGCCACCGACATTGCCAAGAGCATGGTCAAATCCTATGGGATGAGCGACAAGCTGGGGACTATCACACTCGATCGTGAACGCCAGCCCCTCTTTATGCAGATCCAGGCGCCTCAGGAGAAAGGTGACTACTCGGAGGAGACCGCCCGCGAGATCGACTGCGAAGTGCGCCGCATCGTCGATGAGCAATACGAGCGCGTGAAACGGCTGCTGGCGGAACGAAAGGCTGCGCTCCTCGAAGGAGCGAGGAGATTGCTCGAACAAGAGGTGATTAGCGGGGTGGATCACAAGGCCATCATGGACAAGTTCTAGCCCGCAATATTCATGGCGGTTCTTGACGAGACCGCCGAGACGCCAAGTGAGACGGGCGCACGGAGCCGCGAGCCCGCCCGCCGTCAAGCTTGTAGCAGCGGCGTGCCGGCGGTTGGAGTAGAAGCCTTCGTGAATAATGCGGGCTAGGGCGCGAACTCACGTCGGCAATGAAAGTTGATAATGAAGTCATCGTTCAGAACCGGCCTGAGTTTTGGTCTCACGTCCGGCGTAATTACGACATTGGGGTTGATGGTGGGACTCCATTCGGGCACCCACTCACGAACCGTCGTCATCGGCGGCATTGTGACCATTGCGGTTGCCGATGCACTCTCCGATGCGCTGGGCATCCATATTGCGGAGGAGTCCAAGAATAACGGGAACGTGTCGGAAATCTGGGAATCGACCATTGCTACCTTTGTGGCCAAGTTCCTGATCGCGATGAGCTTTGTGGCTCCGGTACTGTTGTTGCCCTTGGGGGATGCCATGATGGTCAGTGTGGTGTGGGGTCTCTTTCTACTCGCAGCTCTGAGCTATTTCTTGGCGCGGGCTCAGCAGATCCCGGCCTGGAAAGTCATCGCGGAGCATATAGTCATTGGCGTCAGCGTGATCGCGATCACGCACTACGTGGGTGACTGGATTCATTCGGCGTTG
>DASVEA010000442.1:0-7711 GCA_036380815.1 Nitrospiraceae bacterium | reverse complement strand
TCCCTGCTTGATCATCTCGGTGAGACAATGCTCAGCTTTATCGATCGCGGTGGCTGAGAGTCCGCTCAAACCTTTGACCATCCGGAGTGTGCGTTGCGCCTCGAGCACAGAGTCCGAACGCTTGAGACGGGGGAAGACTCGTATGGCCTGGCGTAAGGCCTTCCGAATGGTGCTCGTTCCGTCATCGATCTTCTTCGCCAGCTCGACTTCTTCTTCTCTGGTCAATAAGGCGCGTTCGCCGAAGGAGCGAAAGTAGAGTGACTCCAACATAAATGGGCCGCCGCTCACGGCGGTTCGAGTCACCGCCTTTGTCGGCTCCTCAGGTTGTTCCTCTTCAGATGTCTCTCGGCCGATCACATCCAGGAGGTCGCTCGCCTCGGGATCGTCGGCATCAACGTCCTTTGCAATCGTGACAAGCTCTTCCGCCTCAGGGGTGGAGAATCGATTCTCTTTCATGTCGTTGCCCCTCCTCTGACTATTTGATGTCTTACTCCGCATGGTCGTGACCTCAACAGGCTCCCGTTCTTCCGTTCTACTTTATGAGAGACAGCGATCCGCCAAACGATTCACTCTGGCTCTGTACCGCCGGTCTGTTCTGTTATCTCTCTACGCAGCAAATCCTGTGCTGGATTGTTCATGAGAACGGCGGATCGCAATCACGAGGAAAAGGCAGCACTATTAGAGTGTTTTAATGAGCAAGTCTTAGAGGGGGTGAGGCAACTTTGCTGCAAATGTGTAGGGGTGGCCATAGGGAACCAAGCCCAATCGCCACATCTATTTCTGGGTCAGCCCTTTCAGAAACGGGGCGATCGTATCGATGGGAATGGGGAAAATCGTAGTGGAATTTTTTCCGCCGCGATTTCGACGAGCGTCTGGAGATAGCGCAGTTGCAGTGCGGCGGGGTTCCGGCTGATCACGTCGGCCGCATCGGCGAGGCGTTGGGAGGCTTCGAATTCTTCTTCCGCGTGAATGACCTTCGCGCGACGTTCGCGCTCCGCTTCCGCTTGACGCGCGATGGCCCGTTGCATCTCCTGTGGCAGGTCTACATTCTTGACTTCTACTGCGGTGACTTTGACGCCCCAGGGTTCCGTCTGTTGATCGATGATCCGCTGGAGATCGGCATTGATCTGATCCCGTTTAGAGAGAAGGTTGTCGATCTGGCTCTGTCCCAGCACGCTACGGAGCGTGGTCTGAGACATCATGGATGTGGCGTGCAGGTAGTCTTCCACTTGGATAATCGCGCGCTCCTGGTCTACCACCCGGAAGTAGATAACGGCATTCACCTTGACGGTGACGTTGTCTTTCGTAATGACATCCTGGGGTGTACGTCCATTGCCACGGTACGTAGACTGACGCGGACCAATCGATTGATGAAGGGCACGATAATGACGAGTCCAGGACCGTTGCCGCCATAGAGGCCTCTTGCAATGCGACCGAGCCGGAAGATCACGCCCCGTTCGTACTCGCGGAGGACATTGAAGGTAGAGGGCAAAAAATCCGTCACCCTGTCGGTTACCTTGTTGAAAACCCGGTGCGGCACTTCTAGAATGGGTTTCGATGTCATATTTTCAATCAGGCGAGCGCATCCATCTGGTCGATAAGAAAGGGCGGCAGTATGCCCTAACCCTGAAGGCCGGAGATCTCTACCAACTGAGCGGTCACAAAATTGCCCACGATGACCTCATCGGAAAGCCTGACGGTTCTTTGGCCACGCTCTCAGGCAACAAAACGATGTTGGCACTTAGGCCTACGTTCGGCGACTATGTGCTGAAGATGCCGCGTGGCGCGCAGGTGTTGTATCCGAAGGATCTTGCGCTCATTCCAATGTGGGCGGATGTCTATCCTGGCGCGCGCGTGTTCGAAGCGGGGACCGGCTCCGGGGCTTTGACGATGGCCCTCTTGCGCGCCGTCGGTCCGCGTGGATTGGTAGTGACCTACGAAGCCCGTGAGGATTTCGCGCGAACGGCGATGACGAACATTGAACGCTACATGGGCCCGGTGCCGAATCTCATCCCGCTTCGTCGGAACGCATACGAGGGGATCAGTCTGCTCGACGACGGTCTGCCCTTCGATCGTCTTGTCCTCGATCTTCCTGAGCCCTGGCAGGTGGTACCGCATGCCGCACAGGTCCTTCGTTCAGGCGGTATGTATGTGAGCTTTGTTCCTACCGTCCCTCAAGTGGTGCAGACGGTTGAGGCCCTTGATCGAGCGACGGTCTTTGGTATGGTCGAAACATTTGAAACGCTGTTGAGGACCTGGTCGATTCAGGGACGCAGCGTACGGCCGGATCACCGCATGGTCGCCCATTCAGGCTTCATTACGGTGGCCAGGAAAGTCGAATCTGGCTTATGGCCATCAGCCCAAGCTGTTGAGTCTATCTGTGAGGGCATTGATGCTCACGAGGAGCGAAAGGATCACGCGCGATGAATCGATTGCGTGGAAAGGTTGCGGTTATCACAGGAGGCAATGCGGGTATCGGAGAAGCGATCGCGAAAGCCTTTGCGAGGGAAGGAGCATCGGTCGTGATCACGGGGCGACGGCAAGGGGAGCTGGACCGGGTCGTAAACGACATTGTGAAGGAGCAGGGCAAGGCCTTCGCCGTTGCCGGATCGATTACAGACGAACCCCACGTTCAGGAGACGGTGCGTCGGACTGTACAGCAGTTCGGACGGGTCGATATCCTTGTCAACAATGCCGGAGTAGGGGGCTTTGGGAAGCGCCTGCATGAGATCGACGATGCGACCTGGGCGCAGGTCTTCGACGTCAACCTGACCGGAGTATTTCGCATGACGCGAGCTGTTCTGCCTCAGATGTTGAAGCAGGGGAAGGGAGGGATCGTCAATATTTCCTCCGTCGCGAGCTTGCTTGGACTTCCCACATTGCCGGCCTATGCCGCCTCCAAGGGGGGGCTCGATGCCTTGACCAGAGCCCTCGCGGTCGACTACGCCAAGGAGGGCATTCGCTGCAACGTGGTGAATCCCGGACTCATCGATACGCCGATGGCCGCTCCGTTGATGAGCAACCCAGATCAACTGAATCCCATTCTGTCGCATTATCCAATCCGTCGAGCCGGAAAACCAGAGGAGGTGGCCAATATGGTTCTCTATCTGGCCTCCGATGAGGCAGCGTGGGTCACGGGTGCGACTTTTCCTATCGATGGAGGGATGACCATTTCGTGAGTAGGAGTTCCCTGCGAATGGTGAAGGTGCCCGACGCGGCGATGGGTACCTGTCAGTTGATCCGAAGACGAAACGGCAGTCGCGACCTCTCGAACCTATGGACATCAATGCACATACCCAGTTCTGCGGTGTAATCGGCAATCCCGTCGAGCATTCGCTCTCCCCCGCGATTCACAATGCCGCGTTTCAGAAACTCGGGCTGAACTTTGTGTACCTGGCGTTCCGCGTGGAAGCGATCGGCGATGCGATCAAGGGTCTTCGCGCTCTGGGAAACTTTCGCGGCGCTAGCGTGACCATCCCTCACAAGGTTGCGGCCGTTTCGTTTCTTGATTCTGTCGAGCCGACCGCACGTCATATCGGCGCGATCAATACCATTGTGGCTGCGGGCGGGGTCCTCGCAGGGTATAACACCGATGCGACCGGCGCCTTGCGCGCGCTTCGTGAGGGCGCGGTTACCTTGAAAGGGCGACAAGTAGTCATGCTCGGGTCCGGAGGCGCGGCTCGCGCGATTGCCTTTGCGCTCGGGAAAGAGGCTGGGATTGATCGCTTGACCATATTAGGAATCGATGGCCAGGAACGTGCAGCCTTGGCCCGAGATCTCCAGTCGAAGACAGGGATGATCGTGCAGGAATCGCCTCTTGATGAGGGTACGTTGCGAAAGGTTCTACCGGATACTCATGTGCTGATCCATTGCACACCGATGGGTATGGCGCCCAAAGTACACGAGACCTCTGTGCCTGCGACGTTACTCCATGCGGAATTGACGGTCATGGATATCGTCTACAACCCTCGGGATACCCGGTTGCTGAAGGATGCCAAGGCGGCAGGCTGTCGCACGATCCCGGGGCTCGAGATGTTTCTTCATCAAGCCGTGGCGCAGTTCGAGCTCTGGACCAATCAGACTGCTCCAGCCGACGTCATGCGCGCCGTCCTGGAATCCCGCTTCTCATGAATATCGTGCTGATCGGCTACCGGGGGACCGGCAAGAGTACGGTGGGCAGTCTGCTTGCGGCGAGATTGGGACGAGAATTCGTGTCAACCGATGCGGAGATTGTCAAGCGTGCGCAACGTTCGATTCCTGAGATCGTCGCCCAACATGGATGGGACTACTTTCGCGATCTGGAGTCCGATATCTGCAGAGAACTCGCCAGCCGTGACCAGCTTGTAATCGATACCGGCGGTGGGGCCATACTTCGCGCGCAGAATGTCGAGGCGCTGAAAAAAGAGGGGACCGTGTTTTGGCTGACGGCCTCTGTTGAGACGATTGCGAAACGAATCGGCGGCGATAATCAGCGCCCTTCTCTGACGGGGACCAAGTCATTCGTCGATGAAATTCAGGACGTGTTGCGGGAACGGACGCCGAAATATCGAGCGGCCGCCGATCACATCATCAGGACCGATGATCGATCGATCAATCAGCTGGTTGAGACGCTACTCACGCTAGTGTGAGCAGCGCACTCGATCATTGTCCCTGTCATTCATTGGTTGAGGTTGTACCGTAGCCCCGTCCTTGACAAGGTCTTCTTCGAAGTGTTTGAAATAGGCCAAGTGCGCCCGTAGCTCAATGGATAGAGCATCGGACTTCGGATCCGAGGGTTGGGGGTTCAAGTCCCTCCGGGCGCACCATAAGATTCAAGAGGTTGCACACGCTCCGCCGCTGACTCCTCCCCCGTAGCCACACTTCCAGCCACAGTTCCAGCTCCCGAATGAAGCAAGCCCCCGAGACTGCCGAGGTTGGCCGTGTCGCGCAGATGCTTGAGGGACCGGTGGCTATACTTCAACGTCGTCTCGTAATCGGCATGCCCGAGGAATTCCTTGACCGCGTAGAGATCCGCACCGGCGGCGACTCGTCGAGAGGCTGCTGTATGCCTGAGCGAATGCCACACGCACCCTTGAATCCCGGCCTTTCTCAACGCGGGGCGAAACACATTCCTGAGCATTGAATCGAGGTTCAACGACTTCAACGGATCGTGCACGCTGGGGAAGACAAAAGGCGAAGTCGCAAAGCTGTCAAACGATCGCAAAATCATCCGCGCTTCTTCGCTGGCGGGTACGGGCCTCGTTTTCCCACTTTTTGAGAGCGGGACAGTCAAGACCCCGTTCTCAAGGTTCACGCAATCCCATCGGAGGCCGAACTGTTCCGACAGCCTCAATCCGCTTTCAATCGCAAAGCATACCCATGCCCACAGGGGTAGGACATTCCGCAGGCGAATCAGTTCCTCGTCACGCAAAAAACGGGTACGGTTCGATTAGTGGAAAAACGTTACACCTGAGACGGGATTGCGCGAGAGTTTGTTGTCTTTGATCGCCAGGGAAAACGCGCGCCGCAAAAAAATCTCCCCACGATTCAGAATGTACTCAACCACAAGAGTTTGGCGCATACCGCCATCTATGCGCGGCTGAATACCAAGGCTGTCGATCGGGCGCTCCAAGCGCAAGCGGATCGGTTGTGCAACCTGGTGCAGGGCCCGGTCGTGCTGCCGGCGCTGACGCACACAACAGAGAAAGGAGTATCGCATGGCCAAGATCATTCGGCGTGAATGGACGAGCAGAGAAATGACCAAGCTAGGCTGGCGTCAGTGTCGCGAGGGACCGGCTGGATTTTTTCGTGTTCTCACCACGCGTTTCCTGGGCGACAGGGGCAGGTTCTCCTGTTCCAGGGCTTTCTTAACCGACGCAGCTTGGCGTGGCTCAGCGGCTTCTTTAAGGATTTTCGCGACGATCAGTGCGTCGTCTACGTGCGTGCGTGGGTGTGTCGGCATGTTTCCCCGAGCACTATAGCCAGAAGACCGGCAGGGATGTAGCGCCTAATGGCACATCTTTACTCGTTGGCCCATTTCTCTCTTCTTGAGGCCTTTCCGTCAGAGTCGCCACCAGGAAACCCCTTCTCTCGTTCAACCAATTGAAGGAGCGCCGGCGCTGAATTTACTTGTCGTGGACCGGCGGTCCAAGGGGGCCACCCCCCCCCACTTTTGTCTCGCCCATTGGGCCAGCGGCGCCGCGGTCCCCCAAATTCTGTCCTTCGCGTACTCCTACGCGTGCCTCACTTTTTCGCAAGGTCTGTAATTGTCCTTCGAGCGCCTGAATGTCCGGAGAGAGATCGGTCGCCTTCGTCTCAAGCTGTTCCTTGGTTACATTGAGTACCACGTTTCCTTGTTCCTTGTTTACCTTGAAGGCGCTCCAGGGATAGGCTTTCAATTGGCCGGTATCGCCGATCGAGATCATGGCATATTCAATTCTCTTAGTCTCAGAATCCATGATGAGTTGCTCCAACTTGCCAAGGTCCTCACCTTTAGGATTCTTGACCGTGTCGCCGATCATTTCACTATTGACTTCCACCTTCTTCCCGCTGGCAACGGGCATGATGGTGTACTTGCTCGGGATACCGCCTTGGCTTTTGGTGTTGGTGATATCCGTCTCGCCCGCCTTGATCGCTCCCCGAGGCTGCTGCGACGCCTCGCTCGCATCCGGGGGATTGTCCGACTTCATTTCGGCATGAACATACGTAGCGAATGGGAGGCTCACCAATCCCATTCCGATGAATACCATCGCGCTCTTCTTCATGATGTGGTCTCCTGCTATTTGTGATGCACCCGTTGGTGAGACACGATGACTATATTAGCAGGCTACGCCACCGGACCCGGTTCCGTCTGTTCAATACAGCTCAGATAACAGGAATTGATGATGCAGAAGATTGCGGTCGTGCTCCCGGCGCTGACGCAGGAACTCAGAGCCACGCAATTAGGGGAGGTAGCAATCCCGCTGAACTCGATGACATCTCGATCGTCAGGCGCGAGTGGCCCCAATACCAAGAGAGCGTGAATGGCTTCGCAGGCGCGGACGAACTGTTTGGCTTCTCTCCCATGTTAACCATGGCGGGGTCTCCCTACGAACCGGCAGGACAAGGAGTGTGGGAAATAATACGTAGCCTGACAGCGCCCACGGGGAAATGATATCGGGCATGCTTCGTAAGAAGTTTATTCACGAAAGGAGGATTCTATGGGTATGATCTATAAACGAGGCGAAGTGTCGGCGAAGCATTCAACATTATGCGCTGGTGGCGGCTAGGGCTTCCCCTAGTACGAATTTTCCAGAGGCGCAATAGAGTGAAGACACTTCAGACAACGCTTGGGGCCTCCCAGCCTCGCGATCTGAAGTACAAGGCTCGACTCCGCAAGGAATCGGGCCTTTGTTTTGTCCTGAGAATAAGGAGCCCAGCGAGTCCGTTCCTTCCAAAGAAGTGCTGCAAGAAATCGGTCGGGCCGCAATTCGTTTTGGCAACCGGTACATCTTCTGAAGGTCACTTGAAAGCCAACTGGTGTTCCGGTTCAAGGACGGTTCGCTGCACGATGAAAAAGTCGCCTTCTCGCAACAGCGGGTGTTTACCCTCGTCACCTACCGTCTGGTCCAACGCGGCCCGTCGTTTCCCGAACAGCTCGATGTGTCAATAGACCGCGGCAGCGCGCAATACACGGTGCGCTCCCAAAGGGGGACGCAGGGGAAAGAGGACGTGCAGAGTGGGCAATTTGATC
>DASVEA010000441.1:0-6284 GCA_036380815.1 Nitrospiraceae bacterium | reverse complement strand
TCAGATTAAGAATCCATGACAGCGGCGTTACGGGATTGTTAATTTTGGAGGGGGAGTCGAAGAACTTCGAGCAGGCGGTCAGAGGACGCGGTAGTATAGTACCGTCCCCGTTCCACTGTTCGGATCGCGCCGGAGCACCACAGTCGCATTCCTGATCACTTCGTTCACCCGCACCATCATGCGGGCCAAGAACAGGTCGCTCTTGATGTCGTACAGGTTTCGTTGACGGAGTTCCTTCCCAATGTCCTCAAAACTACTCACGCGATCCAACTCTTGAATGGTCTTGTAAGGACGAGCCTGGACAATTTCCGCAGCCATGTTTTGCGTAATACGAGGATCGAGTGACTGAAGCACGAGGGGGTCGGCGGTGTTCATATTCACCCGGCTTTCACCTTCCAGCGGATAGACGGTCACCACCTTCGAGAGCTTGGCGATAATGTCGGGAGTCATCCCCTTGATCAGGCGCAAGTCTAAGAGTGTATCCAGTGGAGCGTTGGCCGCCCGGTAGGACGGACGCAGCGTTTGATAGTGGAGGCTCTCTGCGCCGGCCGCTTCCGGTACCTCATCCTGATCCACCCAATCGACGATGGCATCCACCAGATCCGGATTGACCTGCACGAGTTCGAAGAGCCGCTTGACCCTCAGGACCTTGCTCTTCCTGGCAGTGGGGTCTCCTCCGGCCGCCAGGTCGTTCAGGTTCAGCTTGCCCCGTTCATCCTCGATCTGCGCGTTCAGCAGGCCGTCGCCGATGGCATAATTCGTGATGGGAAAGGCCCACAAGTCGGTGGGGGCGTCGAAGAACTGTCCCGTTTGCTTGTCCTTCATGAAGTCTTGCTGCAAGACGCCACGGGCTGCCTGCACTCCGGCGCGTGCGAGCACGGTTGCTTTGAAGTTATCGCGGAAGGCCGCCGCGTCGCGGTATTCCCGCCTCGCCTCGGCATCGAACTCGAGAATCAGCGCAACCAGGAGGGTCAGAACCAGGAGGGTGAGAAGAAGAGCGATACCACGTTCATCAGACCTTCGCATAGGTCACGATTCTCAGCGTGGCGTCGAGATTGACCGGATTATCGTATTTCGGTTTCAGTTGCAGGTGATGCACCTGGACGTCATAAGGCGCCTGTTCGATCGCCACCAGCAGCGCGAGGATCTGGGGAAGCGAAACGCCGTCGAGCCGAAGGTCGACGGCGGTCTCCTGATAGCCCTGAACGACGATGGGGGCTTGCGGCTGCATGCCGGTGATGCGATCACGAATCTGCGCCGTCGTCGTCGCTTCTTCCATGAACGCCAGCAGTGAAAACTGGGCCGGCGGGATCGGCATGCGCTGTTCGAGCTTGGCAACACGCGCCTGCTTGACCACGTATTCCTGCGCGACGAGCGCAAGTTCCTGGCTGTCTTTCACTTTCCGCCGCGCTTGCCGATCGAGCTTGTCGATCGTCGCCATGAGCGGATCGATGATCAGCAGGAAGACAAGAGTTGCTGCGACCACGGCTCCGCCGGCAGCCACGATGATGCGCTCGCGTTGTGAGAAATGCTGCCACCGTTCTTTCAACGTCTGCATCATGGCCGTTGCACCGAATAGGTGAGCCGAAACACGACTTGGTTCGGTACAGCCCCGACACGGGTATCGCTGATGGACACGTCATGAAAGGTCTCGTCCGCCACGAAGGCCTGCTTGATCTTGTCGACCGCATCGAAGGTCGTGGTTTCTCCCTCCAGGTGGATGCTGGTCCCGTCGATCGTCAGTTCTCGTACTTTCAATGGAACGCCTGACGGCACATGTTTCACCAGTTCCGCAAGGCCGGTCAGGACGTTGTAGCGTGTGCCGTCGACAATCGAGAGGTCTTTCTCGAGCTGCGAAACTCGATACCGGGCCTGGTCCAATTCCTCACCCGGGCCGGCGCCAGGACCAAATGTTTGCTCGTATTGCGCCTGAAGCCCGCGCTGGAGGTCCTTGACCGTCGAATCCTTGAGTAACACGCGTGCCGAAAGATCCACGAGCGCCAGAACAGCCAGGATGAGCCCGCCCCATAAGGCCAACCGGCGATCCTGTTTTGAGACATCGGCTGTGGCCGATGCGGCATCGCTGCCGGCTTTGAAGTCCAGAGCGAGACCTGATCCCACCAGCCGTGACTTCCAGCGGGGGCGGACAATGTTCGGATGGATCGCCAACCCGAATGCGATGGAAAACGCGCGAGGGCAACTTGATCCGAATCCTTGCCGAGGGCCGACCGGATGTAGGCCCAGTTGATGCGCCATATGCCCACTCAGTTCTCTCAGTTTAGAGCCGCCGCCCGATACCCAACAATGAGTCAATCGTTGATGGACGGTGCCTTCGTAGGCATGGAGGGAGACGCGTAACTCTTTGAGGACCGGCTCGAGCCAGGCATCGACTTCCTGTACGGCCATGGCCCGCTTCCGTCGTTCCGCTTCGGCGAAGCTGCAGGCATACCGAACGGCGAGCGCAAGGGTGAGGTGATTCCCGCCCCACAGCACGGTCCGCAACAGCACGGGTCGGCCTTCATGCACAAGGCACAAGGTTGTCTTCGAGGCTCCGACATCGATGATCGCCATGTCGCCGGGGACCTGGGCCCCTTCCTCTTTCAGAAATTGACTGACCGAAAACAAGGCCATGCCGTCAATGGTGATCGCAGAGGGGTTCAGATCAGCGGATGCCATAAACCGCAAATGTTCAGCAATTTTTTCTTTGGGCGCTGCAGTGACGAGGACATCGGACCCTTTGCCTTTCGCGGCCCCATCCTGGGACTCTCGCGCCGGCAGCAACAGACTGCCGACCGTGACGTCCTCCAGGGGCATAGGAATCAGATTTTCCATTTCGAACGGGACGACCTGCGCCAGTTTGGAAGCATCGCGAAAGGGGAAAGAGAGGGTCCTGACAAATACATCCTGGCAGGAGAGTGCGGTCACAATCTCTCCGCTGCCATACAAACCATGCTGCCAGAGGAAATTTCTGAGCATGGCCGAGCGATGCGCCGGCTCCGTATGTTCCTGGCGTCCATAGGGAACGGGCAGGTGGAAATATTCCACCGATTCACGCCCTGTCAGGCGGCGGCGAAAGCGCACGGCCTTGAAGGCCGTCTGTCCGATATCGAGCCCGACACATTCAGCAATCATCGACAACCCTGTTCACTCCTCATCCTCATCGTTCTCGGCTCACGATCGGCGCAGGACGGGCGTGACTCGCGACAAAGGCGATCCGAAGTTCGATGATCAGGGTTCGAAGCTCCGAAAACCTCGGACATCGAGCCGTCGCCCGTCTCGCCATTCCCGATCCTCCTCTAACTCAGAACTCAGAACCCAGAACTTCTTCGCCCGTCACGGATCCTGCTAAAGCGCCACTCTCGCGGTCATGATCGGCCCCACCAGTTTAAACGTCAAAGGGGTCCCAGGCTGGAACGGCGGCAACGAGAGGCCAGCCGCTTTTTGAGCAAACCCGGCACCGGGAATCACGGTGACCGTGAGATCCAGCAGGCTCTGCTGCAACGGCTGCCGCAACATCATACGTCCCTGGGCCGTAAACGATCCATCTACGCCGTCCCCCTTCAGTTCCGTGACGTCGCATGCGCCATCGTGGCACGCGAGCGCGGCTTGGATGAGGCCGAACGTGAGCGAGGGAATCGAGGAGGCGCCGGTAGCGATCCGTTCGACTACGAGATCCTTGATTTCGACCTTCACGGTCCCTTCCCCTTTGAGGGCAGCAGAGGCACCTTGTGCACTGTCCCATCGATGCATGAAATCTCCCTGGACGGTCCCTCGGCTCACGTAGGGTTTCAAGACAGTCGCAAGATCCATCTGATGAAGATGGCCTTTGACGGCAACAGGACCCAGTAAAGACCACGAGGCCGCGGTCAAAGATCCCGTGGCTCGTCCAGATCCCGCTTGCGCCACTCCGGGCAGCTGGACGGCGTAGTCTATCACTAGTTGCCCTAAAAATGCCTGAAAGACTCCAATTGTTGTCCGCACGGCTTCAACTGGGATTACCCCGATCGTCGGTCCAGCAAGGACGACATCACGCCACTCAATGGCCATGGGAAGGCCCACCGACCAATCCGCGGCGCGAACCTCCCATCCACTCGCCCGGTTGACTTCGGTCAACAGCCGGTTTTGGAGCGGGCCATAGGGAAAAGTGAGGAACAGAAATACGATGAAGCAGGCCAGCGACGCCAGCCCCCAGCCCAGCGGGCCTTTCAGCTTCAGTGTCTCCGGCCAGGCAAACGACCACGTCATCATGAAGCCCCCACCGATACCCACTGGCGGACGGTCTGGAGTTCCGCATTCTCTTGGAGCACCGTCAGCTCGATCAAGAGCGCTTTCGGTGTCCCGGGTCGCCCACGACCATCCCACTCATCCACCCAGAGACGGCTCTTGCCGTCGTAATAGCGCACGTTGAACCCTTTGACCTTATTGGCCAGCTCGACTTGCTCGACAGACTCGTCCGTCAGCCCGTAGAGATTCCTGCGCACGAATCGAAGGAGCCGATCCCCTTCTCTGGTGTAAACGATACGAACCATCTCGGTGTCTTTGGTCGAGTCCGACCCTCGAAACTGGCCCATCGTGAGAAAGGCTATCGAATCGGCCGGCTGACCGCCCAGCTGGCCGTTGATCCCCATCCAAGGACCGGTCGCGGGACCCACACCGACCGACAGCTCATCGATCATCACGCGCAACGTGCTTCGAACAATCTGCTCATTGGCTGAGTTCGCTCGTGCAGCATCAATCGCACTCGTCGTGACATAGAGGGACCCAAAGACCAAGGTGGCCATCATGGCGACCAAAGACACCGCCAGCAGGACCTCGATCATGGTAAAGCCGCCCTCAGAACGCTGTGGCGCTTGTCGAAAAGACATAGGTGCTGACCTCGACCATTTCTTCCGTTGTACCTCGTGGCCATAGGACCTGAATCTTCACTTCGCGTATGATTGGCAATGGCGTGGGCGACACAATCCGCTTCCACCGGTAATTCGACGGGCGATTCGTGATTTCTGCGGTGGCTAGCGATCCCAGGGGAGTCGGAAGAAATTCTCCGCTTGATTCACCGATAGGAAAGACCGTCCCCAACTCCGTCTCGATCAACTTTTCCTGCGCGAGTATCGTGGCAGCCGTGAGTTCCTTGGCTCTCGCATGGAGGTCGAGATCCCAATTGCGAAGTCCCAATAGGATCGGCAGCGCCAGCGCGAGAATGCCGAGCGCGATCAATACTTCCAATAGCGTGAAACCCCGTTCACTCCCCATAGGACACTCTACAATGGCACCGCGTTCCCAACGTTGGCATGATTACTTGACTGCCCCCGCGGTCTGTAGCAACGGTCTTATACGATCGGGAATGATGAGTGGCTTGGGGGGCTCAATCCGTTCATCGCTCATGCGGATCGCTCCTGTGACCGGCTCAATGGCAATGGCCAGAATGTTGTTGCTCGCATCCACCAAATGCATCGTTGCCGGATCGATCCTTCCAGTGGGGTAAAAGAACAGATCGACCAGACCGGATTCTTTTCTCCCCTGACCTGCCAGAATGTCTGAAATGCGAATGGTCTCAGAGAGTTTCAACGGCGTGGCCCAGATGGGATCGATCGGTATCTTTTCTTGGTTTCCCTCCAGAATCACCGGCCAGTAGACCCCTCGATCGATATCAACGTATAGACGGATCGTCTTCTGGTTCAACATGGCCAAGCTCTGAAGGGATCGCACAGTCCCCACCATCCGCCGGCCAACAGAGCCCAGATTTTCATCCAGCGAAATTCGTGGCAGGATGATTCCCAACAAACCGACGAGCAAGAACAGCACAATGATGATTTCCAGGATGGTGAATCCACGGGAGGACCGTAAGGCGTGAGGCGTAAGGCGTGAGGCGGTTCCGCCTTCAGGCCTATAGATGGCTCTTCCGAGCCTACTCGTATGTGTTGTCAAGGGATGGCCCGGATGAGTCCCCAACTGCGCGCGTCCAACGAGGGTCTTCTGAGACCGCGCGTTGCGCGAGCACAGGGGATTCGCCGGGCCATCCCTCCCTCTGCTGGCGGGCTTTTTCAGCATCCTGCTAATCCTTATCCAGATTCCAATTGGTAATATCGGCATTGATGCCTTGGCCACCCACTTCGCCATCGGTCCCGAGGGAGGTAACCTCGTACTCACCTTTCAGACTGGAACTCTGCCCGGAACTCAGACCGGTACTCAGAATGGGACTCAGGTACTTGTACGGGTTTCCCCAGGGATCTTCCGGAAGCTTTGGAAGATACCCGCCGAGCTTCCACTTCTTTGGAATCACCCCG
>DASVEA010000440.1:0-3405 GCA_036380815.1 Nitrospiraceae bacterium | reverse complement strand
CAAACTCCAGGATAAAGCTTTTTGACACACGGCTGGCAGATGCCGTGGCTGAATTCGGCCTCGGAATGTTCGCCGATATATTCCTCCACCTGTTGCCAGAATCCGCCGTCATTGCGGATCTTTTTACAGGATGCGCAGATGGGGATGAGTCCTCTGAGGACTTTGACATCCCGCATGGCTTTCTGCAGCGCATCATTGCTGCGACGGAGCTCCCCTTCGCGCGCTTTGCGGCAGTCCATTTCCTTTTTCAGCGCCAGCGCGGAAGAGACGCGTGCCAGGAGTTCCACGCTGTTCACTGGTTTGGTGATGTAATCATTCGCTCCCGCCGCAAAAGCGGCTTGGAGATTAGAGAGATCGCTTTTCGCCGTGACCATGATGATGGGAATATCGCAAAGATGTGGACGGCTCTTGATCTGACGACAGGCTTCGACTCCATCCAGCTCCGGCATGAGGACATCCATCAGAATCAAGTCGATCTGGGTGGGCGGATCCTGGCCGTCCATGTTGAGCATGGGGAACGCAGTCTTTGCCGAGTCGGCACTCAGGAGGTCCGTATGACCGGCCTTCCCAAGGATTGCGTGAAGGAGTACCTGTTGGTCTGGAGAGTCGTCGACGATAAGAATGCCCATGCCGATTCCTGCCAGGGGCTCACACATACGGTGGGAGCAATCACATTTCAGTATAGCAGGTGCCGATTGGCTACTTGAGCTTGGCGCGGACGAGGTCGCTGATCTGCTTGCCGTCTACTGGTTGGCCAGCCACATGGACCATCACGGCTTTCATCACCATGCCCATCTCTTTCAGAGATCGAGCGCCGGTTTCCTGAATGACCGCATCCACGATGGTGGAGAGCTGCTCGGGAGAAAGGGCTTGAGGGAGATAGGATTCGAGAATGGTAATTTCCTGCCGCTCTTTTGCGGCGAGTTCTGCTCGGTTACCTTTTTCAAACTGCTCGACCGATTCCCGGCGTTGCTTGATCATGGTCGTCATCACGCGGCTCATTTCGGCATCGTCGAGATCCTTTTTGATCTCCATTTCCCTGTTCATCACAGCAGCCTTGATCATGCGAATCACGTCCATCCGCAATTGGTCGCGGGCCTTCATGGCCAGTTTCAGATCTTCTGTCAGCCGATCGTGCAGGGACATGGAGCCTCAGGGAATTCAGATGGTATGTTGGTGACAATACCGCGCCGTCAGGACCCAGTCAATAACGTATCGCACGTACCGGGCGAGGATGTAGCGGGAGCAGTAGTGTTATGGTGGTTGAGGAGAGTAAATTAGGTGAGGTGGTGAGTCCTTGAGTCAATGGGGCTTAATGCGGGAGGGACTGCATGTTGATCTATCATGGAATTGTTAAGAGATGGCAGCGAGTCACGTTAGCGGGTCTGATGAGTCTGACGGTGTTCTCGGTCGTCGGGGCCTGCGCCAGCGATGGACCGAAGGGCCCTCCACCGCCGACCGCAGACCAAGTGCGTGGCCATGCAGATCGGGGGTTCGAGAAGCTCAAGCAAGAAGAACAAGAGCGAGCCGTCAGGCCGCCGGTGCCACATTAGTAAGAGCAGCACCCTACCGATTCGATTTGGGCAGGGTCCAGACCACAAACTGGGCAACGGGTTTCACGAGGGGCAATTCCCAGAGGAGTTGTTGCCGAGGAACGCTCTCTACTTGGCGCGCTTCATGGAAGGTGCCAAGAAGGCTGGACGAGACCAGCATCCGCAAGACGCCTGAGAGAAAGAAGACAAAAGGCAGATTGGATGCAGGCTGGAGGATGACTCCTGCCCACTCGATGCGTGAGGGAAGGCGCTCTACTAACCAGCTCCCAAGCAAGGCTCCCACCGACCATCCTACTGCATTGACCGTGCTGTACAGCGCGATGGCTTTCGCGCGGTCCTCCTGCCTGACCGAATCGAACACATAGTTTTGCAGGCCCAATGCCAAGCCGGCCCAAATGACGCCGCCCAAAAAATTGACTGCCAGAAGAAAAACCAGATTCGTACTCACGAGGTACAGCATCGGCAAGATTGGCACCGTGAAGCCGGTGATAGACAACAAGGCTTTGTTTCCGAAACGGTCACCGAATTGGCCCCAGGCCTGTAGGGTGAGGAGTTGACCGAGGAGGCCAGCAGCCAACCATCCTCCGTAGCCGAAGTAGGACAGATGAAGATCTTGAAGGATGTACAGGACGAAAAACGGACCGGCGATCAATACGGACGCATGCATCAGGCCTGAGAAGAGCAGGAAGCGACGAAAATCTTTCGTCGCGCCCTGACGGAAAAAACCTCGAAATCCCTGCTGAGCCTCCAGGTGGGCGGTCGGATGCACATCTTGAACGGGGGACAAGGCCAAAGCCGAGAGGATGCGAGCGCTTCCGGCCAAGGCGAAGATAAGCACGAATCCCCACCAGGCGGTCGTGGAATGTTGCCAGATGCTCAGCACCCATCCGGCTCCGCAGAGCGCAAAGAAGCTGAGGCTGGCGATGATTTGGGCTCGGCGTGCGAAATAGGCGCCCCGTTCATGCTGGTCTAGGCAATCGGCAATTAAGCTATTCCAAACCGGTGTGGAGAAGTGGGCGCAAGCAAAATAGACAGCGGCGCCGCCCACGACGAGCCAGGGACCCCACTGCGGAAGCAGCAGCGGCAGGAGCACGATGGGAATCCAGGCCAAGGCTTGCCCAACGGTGCCGGCAGAGATAAGGGCTTTGCGATTGGGGAACCACTGTAATAACTTAACAGAGATGAGCTGAGCCCCTGTCCCGATGAGTTGGGGCAACGCCGACAGCACGCTCAATTGGAACGGGCTGGCATGTAGGAGGAGGGCGAAGGCGGAGAGGTATTGTTCCCCGCTTCCTTGCGTGACGGCCTGGCAGGCGCCATCTCGGAGGCCGTAGCGAAGGCCTCGCTCGCCGGCACTCTGCGGCCGGGCGCTGCTTGGCGCGGTCTCTTGTATACTTACTGGCGGTGTCAGATGCACGTGATCCTCGTCTGAGAGGGAGTTCCAATCGAGCGTAGCACAGAAGGTAAGCAGGCGGAATGGAAATAGATGAGCAGCTTGATCAGTCGGTGATTGACCCTTTGCTGATCTCTCGATACCATCATGGTACGAGCCGACAGCGATGATGATGGCTCCCATGATAGAAACCAGAAGTATAGGGAACCAGCTCCTGGCAAGCGTGTTTGCCGGCCTGAGCGTTGTCGTGTGTGTCTGGCAGGAAGTCGAGGCGCGGGATCTGTTCGCACCGAAGGAGCAAGCGACGACCGAGGCCGATCCCACGCAAAGCCCGTCGTTCGACGAACAGAAGAAGGGCATCCCGCAATCCCTTTTTACCTGGATCAAGATGGCCAAAGGGTATGACGTCGAGTGGGATACGTTCGGACGGAAAGGCTGGTACACGCAAGATCCTCGGCT
>DASVEA010000439.1:0-6139 GCA_036380815.1 Nitrospiraceae bacterium | reverse complement strand
GTAGCAGCGACCGGCGCAGGGGGAGGCGCCTTCGGACTGCTTGGCCTCCCGGTCGAATTGCCCTTATCCACCACCATCATGCTGCGCTCCATTGCAGACATCGCACGAAGCGAGGGTGAACGCCTCCGGACGCCTGGCGCCAAGCTGGCCTGTCTGGAGGTCTTCGCTCTTGGTGGACGTAGCAAGAGTGACGACGCGAGTGAATCTGCCTACTTCCTGATACGTGGGGCTTTGGCGAAATCGGTCTCAGAGGCTGCGGGGTATATCACCGAGAGAGGTTTGGTGGAGGAGGGCGCGCCGGCAATCGTCAGGTTCATCACACAATTGGCCACGCGCTTCGGCGTGAACGTCTCCGAGAAGGTCGCCGCGCAAGCCGTACCTGTGATCGGTGCTGCCGGAGGCATCGCGATCAACGTCATGTTCATAGACCATTTCCAGGAGATGGCACGGGGTCATTTCATTGTCCGCAGGCTGGAGCGAACGTATGACCCGCAGTTGGTGCGGGCGGAATATGAGCGGTTGTGAGGGGTAACTTGGTTGGTCCCCCGTGCTCACGGAACCCCACGATGAAGGGGATGAGAAGGGCAGCCTAGTCGTCCTCCTGCTCGCGGAACGCGCACGATAGGAATGTGCTCGTTCGACGCGCGCAATCGAGGATCGACCAGGCTACCCTTGAAATTATAATGGGAAATTGAAAGGTCGCGCGCAGTGGAAGATCAATCAGCCCCCATCCCTGAAGAGAGAACGAGCGAGCTTGGAGGGACCATTGAGTAAGAAATGTTGTCGCCCAACCAGACCGCGCTATTCACAAAGACTTCCACTGCAACCGCCGATACTCCGTTGCGACAAACCTGACTGTGGCAGGCTTGCTGCTTCACTTCGGCAGCTCGCTTAGCCGTCTTTTGAGAAACCGCTGCTCCGGCTCCTGCTGCGTGAGCCTCAGGGCTCGTTCGTAGGATGCTCGGGCTTCTGTTGTTTGCCCCAGTCGCCGGCAGAGATCCGCCCGTGCTGCGTGCGCTAAGTGATAATTCTCCAACTCCCCCCGCGCGAGGATTCCGTTGATGAGATCCAGGCCTGCTAACGGGCCATCGCTCATGGCGACTGCGACAGCGCGATTGAGTTCTATCACCGGGGATGGATGCGCCTGAAGTAGTAAATCGTAGAGTGCCACGATCTGGGCCCAGTCCGTGGTGGCGGAATTGGACGCCTGGGCATGCGCCGCTGCGATGGCTGCTTGGATGATGTACGAACCGACTTGGCCTGACGACAACGCCTGCGCCACTAGTGAGACTCCCTCCGTGATCTGATTCCGGTTCCACAGAGCGCGATCCTGATTTTCCAAAAGTATCAGATCACCGGTCGGCGACGTACGCGCGGTACGCCGCGAGTCGTGAAGCAGCATGAGTGCCAAGAGTCCCACAGCTTCAGGATCCGGGAGCAGTTCGATCAGCAACCGCACCAGGCGGATGGCCTCAGCCGAGAGGTCGTGTCGCGTGAGCGAACCGCCCGATGACGCAGAGTACCCTTCGTTGAACACGAGGTAGACGACCTGAAGCACGGCATCCAGCCGATCCGGCAGATCGGCTTCCGAAGGCACCTGATACGGAATGCGTGCGTCGCGAATCTTTGCCTTGGCGCGCACGATCCGCTGTGCGACCGTGGCCGGTTTTGTGAGGAAGGGCCGCGCGATCTCTTCGGTCGTGAGGCCGCAGACTTCGCGCAGTGTCATCGCCACTTGCGCTTCCGGCGCCAGGGCTGGATGGCAGCAGGTAAAGATCAGCCGCAGTCGGTCGTCCTCGACGCTCTCCTCGTTCCACTCTTCGGCGACACTAGAGCTGGATTCCAGTCGCTTGGCGAGCTCCGTCAACGACGCGTCGAATCGGGCGCGCCGGCGCATACCGTCGATGGCCTTGAAGCGGCCGGTCGACACGAGCCAGGCCCGTGGATTGGCCGGCACACCATCCCGTGCCCACTGTTCCACAGCGACGGCGAACGCATCGTGCAGCGCCTCCTCGGCGGTCTCAAAGTCGCCCAGCAGGCGGATTAACGTCGCGAGCACCTGGCGCGATTCCGAGCGGTAGACGGCATCCACCACCTCACGCACGTCTTTGACTTCATCTTCGCTCATCAGTACTGAGCCTCCCGGTTACTTCCCGACTTTCTCCATGTTTCAGGAGTACGAGATAGGCACTTCATTGTACGTGATCGAGTGGCCTGAGTAATGCAGGATGCTGGCTTGGCTGAAAGAAACGGACTTTTGCAGGTCTAGCAGTCCGCAGAGAAACTCGGTTTGCGCATGAAAATCGTTACAATCTCACCAAACGGGGTTGATACCTCGGTAGCGCAGGATGCTCAAAATGGCCTTGTTCTCACCCACCCAACCCCGGCGCGCCAAGACGCGCCGTTCCGCAGGCGCGGCTGCTCGTGTACCCTCTGGGGCGCACGGTGCGACGAATAAGGAGCACCATGTCTGTGCGCGCCGCCGAGTGGTGAGGCGGCCGGGTCCCCGTTGAGGATCTGAGCGATGCGAGAACAAAGCTGGCGGACTTTTTCAGCGTCCGGCTAGAGTTTCTGCATGATCCGTTCGGCATAGCCGGTCAGCTCCATGTAGCCCTGTCCGCGAGCGGGCCGTCCTTGAATGGAGCCGGTTGCCTCTATGGCGCCTTCCCAGTAGGTTATTTGTGTGCTGCGTTTGGGGGAGAGTTCTTGATCGGCCATGCGGGGCACGAGTTCCAATGAAAGCTGTTGTGAGGGAATGGTCAGCCGCCAACGCTGCGGATAGTGGGCCTTGCTCGCAGGGCTGGTCCAATAACTTGTCGGTTCGAGCGTGAAGTCTCCGATCAAAAGATGGTGTCCACGTCCGTCTCGGTCGATTAACGTGCCACTTGAGGCTGGATGGGCTGATCCGTCTGCCCGGCGGAGTCGATAGAGCATGAGTTCCCTCTGATCGTCGAGTTGCAGGCTGAACCAGTCCCATCCGACCAGATCCTTGTCGAGATCGGCGGACCCGAACTCATGGTCCATCCAACTTGTGCCGGTCACATCAAACGCATCGTTCCCGATCGTGAGTTTGCCGGTTGTAGCCAGCCTGGTGAAGGAATAGTAATGGGAGGCTTGTCCCACGGCCGAGCCTTTGCGGCTGATCCCGTCGGTCCCATGTACGACAAGTGGTTTCCCCGGCGAGACCGTGAGTTGGATGGCCATGTCGCCGTCCGCGGCCTGGAGGGTTTGGGTGTCGGGAGCGGCCGATGGCGATTCGGCGCTCCACCGATCGATCCAGACGTGGAGATGGTCCTGCGCCGCGCCGGCCTTGCCCAAACCAGCCCGGCTCATTTTGTCCGCATAGTGAAACCGGCCCTTGCTGAGATCGCTCACGGCAAAATGGGCCAGGTATAAGTGCGTGACAGCCCACTGTGACGGCAGGGTTTTTGTCTGATCGCTCGGCATGCCACGGCGGAAGAAGGTGAGTTCATAGCCGAATGGCCTGCCGTCCTTCGTCATGACCTGGCCGGTGTAGTACCACCATTCGGTGCGAAACTCTTCATGTGCCCCGTGATCGCGCGGGAATGCATACCGATAGCCTTCTGTGGCCACTCGGAATTCCTGTGCTGTGTCAGCGGCGAGCCCGGGCACGACGATCAGCAGACTGCTCGACAAGAACAGTAGTTGCCGAAGCTGATGCCATAATTCGTTCATGTGTGATGGATGCTCCGTACGGTGCGGGAATCGTCGGGTGCGCTTATACCATGCTTAGCCCGCATTTTTCATGACGGTTCGTCGCGAAATCTCATAGAAGCCAGGCGAGAGGAAAGACATTCCTCCTGATCGCCCCGAGCCTCTGTCCCCGCGTCTCTCGCCTAAACATTGGCGATTGCGCAGAAGTGTTCATGAATAATGCGGGTTAGACAGGCGGCACAAATCTCCTGTGTTGATAAGGGTTTTCTTCAACTCGACGGGTGAAAGATGCCATTCTCGCGCCGTTGACAACTTTGTCGACCATCAGCTATCGTGAGCCATGCAGACCGATCACGGGCGAGAACACCACGGGCGCGACCAGCACGACAGCGCGGCGCCGTTTCCCATTCCCGTGCGGATTCCCGTGTTCCCGCTTCCGAATGTCGTGTTGTTCCCCAGGACCTATCTTCCCCTGCATATCTTTGAGCCGCGCTACCGCGCCATGGTCTCGGATGCGGCGATGAGCGGGCAGTGCATCGGTATGGCTCTGCTCAAGGAAGGATGGGAAACAGACTATTATGGCCATCCGCCTGTGTTCTCCACGGGCTGTGTCGGTCGATTGGCAAGCGTGCAACGACTGGCCGATGGTCGATCCAACATCCTGCTGCAAGGGCTGGAACGGTTTGAGATTGAACACGAGTGGTATGACAAGGCCTATCGTGAAGCCACGGTTTCTATCACTGTTCGAGGCACAGAGACGTCGCTGGATCCCATGGTCCGCCAGCGCCTGTTCACTATCCTGGAGTCGTATCTCCTGTCCCGTGATGACGTGCCCACATGGCAGGAGCTCTTTCGGGAAGAAGTCGGCGATGAAATTGTCGTCAATACTCTGTCCAGCTACTTGGAGTGTACCCCCCTGGAAAAGCAGTTTCTGTTGGAGGCCGACAGTCTCCACCAACAAGCCCGCCGTCTCACTGACCTCATCGAGTTCATGATGCATGATCAATCTGGGGCGAAGGGCCGGGGCTGATGGATCGTGCAATCGCCATCGAGGTGTCTCGGCTCACGAAAACCTATGATGGCCATACGGCCGTCTCCGATCTGTCGTTTCAGGTATATTCAGGCGAGATTTTCGGTCTACTGGGGCCGAACGGGGCGGGGAAAAGCACCACGCTCCGGACGCTCATCACGCTGCTGACGCCGACGTCAGGTACAGCCAGTGTATTGGGCCATGATACGGTTCGCGAGGCGGATGTCGTCCGGCAACTCATCGGCTACGTGCCTCAAGAACGGGCCATCGATCGCTTTCTCACCGGTCGGGAACACCTCGAACTGCTCGGCGCACTCTACCACCTGTCCAAGGCCGAAGCCACAAAACGCATCGCCGAGTTGCTGAAGCTCGTGGAATTGGAAGAGGCTGCAGACCGCGCGGCGAAAACGTACTCCGGGGGGATGAAGCGGAAGCTCGACATTGCCTGCGGTCTCTTGCCGGACCCCAAGATATTGTTCCTCGACGAGCCGACGTTGGGCTTGGATGTGCAGAGCCGGCTCCGGATTTGGGACTACGTGCGGATGTTGAAGGCGCGCGGCATGACGATCGTGATGACGACGAATTATTTGGATGAGGCGGACCAGCTCTGCGATCGGTTGGCCATCATCGACGGGGGAAAGATCAAGACGCTTGGATCGCCAGCCGAGTTGAAGGTCGGACTGGGCGGCGACATCGTGTCTTTGACCCTGAAGGACCAGAGTAAGATCCCTACGTTGGTGGCTGCGTTGACGAGACAACCAGCGATGCGAGCGGTCAAGGCGACGCCGACCGGCCTGGATATCCGGGTTGAGTCGCCCGAGAAGGCCCTGCCCGCGATCCTCGAGTCCGCCAATAGATTGGATTGCCAACTGGAGTTTATTGAGTACCACCGTCCGCGGCTGGACGACGTATTCATCGCCCACACGGGCCGACGCATTCAGGACGACACCCCAAATGCGGCGGAATGATAAATTGGGAATGATGAATGTTAAATTGGAGCGGGTTCGCTTCATTTACCATTCACCATTACACATTCAACATTGGACGGAGCGATGAAAGAGTACTGGCAGGAAATTCATGCGTTGACGATGCGGTGGGTTCGGCGGCTCAGCCGCGAGAAATTCAGTATGTTGTTCACGCTCGTACAGCCGATGCTGTTCTGGCTGATCTTCTTTGGCAACCTGTTCCAGCGGGCCGCGGATGTGCAAGTGACGCAGGCCCCGGACTACATCAGCTTTCTGACGGCCGGCGTGGTCGTCATGACGGTGCTCAACAATGGGCTCGCCGGGGGAGTCGATCTGCTGTTCGACAAGGAGAATGGGTTTCTGGAGCGGTTGATGACCACGCCGATCCATCGTAGTTCCGTGATCCTGAGCCGCTTCATCTTCGTCATGACGATTACCTCGCTCCAAGTGCTCGTGATCCTCGGGGTGG
>DASVEA010000438.1:0-2335 GCA_036380815.1 Nitrospiraceae bacterium | reverse complement strand
TGCATGTAACCATGGACCGGAGCAGCCCTGAAAAAGTAGAATGCCCTTATTTTACTGATTCACAAGAGGAAACGGCGGCGGCGGGGAAGAAGTATCAGAAGATCTGGGTCCTCGATGCACGCTGTGAAGATTGCGATCATCGAATACAGAGGAGGGCAGGTCATGGCGTGGGGATCGGATGCGAATACAGAGGAAGAACTGGAAAAGCTGGCCGCTGTGCGGGGTTATTTTGAGCAACAATTCCCAGGCGCCTCGATTCGTGATTCGTACGATGCCGGCAGAATAGCGCAGGTGTTTCGGATCGAAAGCAACGACGCCGGCGGGCCGCGTGATGCGGTCGTCTCGACCGAATTCCTCGAAGAATATCCCTCTGACAAAATGGGAAAGGCGTTGATAGGCTTGCGGGTCGCGGAACATCTCCGCTCAGCGAAGGGTAGGGAGGTGGTGCTCACAAGTTGGGGGGTGGAAGAAAAAGAGGATTGAGGGAGGATCCATGCGGGTCCTGTCGTCGACCAGCCCAGCCGGCTTCGCACCCCGCCCGGTGTAGGGACCCCGCTGCAGGCGGCTTGGCTCCCAGGTCGACGCCACCCGCGAATGATTGTGCGATCAATGCCCAGAAGGGGGGAGATAGCGAGCGAGCTTGGAAGGAGCATCATACGTTGGACGCGCGCAGTGTCCGATCCGCTCTCATCTGGACTAGTACCGACTCACCAGGTAACTGGCGACGTAAAAATACACGTATTTCATCACGTGATCCGCGCAATCTCGCTTGCACGTTCTCTTCGCGCCTCCTACAATTGGCTTCCGTGAGAGGCGTCCATGCTGTCCGACCTCCCGTGTCAATCAAAGGAACCAATGCGCAGCAGAATCTTTCGCTGCTGTACACTCCTCGCCATCGCGTGGATTGCATGCCTGCTTGTGGGGATCGGCGGATGCTCTATTCTGCCAGGTCACTGGCGGCCAGGATGGAATCAGCCCTGGCCCGACGACACGCCGGTGCCCGACACAGCCGGCTCATGGAACTTGACCGAACTCGAATCGGAGGACGACCGGTTTGTCGCGCTGGCCATCTCGGGTGGCGGGAGTAGAGCCGCCAACTTCGGCGCCGCCGTCATGTTGGAGCTCCAACAGAGGGGCCTGCTGGAGCAAGTGGATGTGATTTCAGGCGTGTCCGGTGGAACGCTCCCTGCTGTGTACTACGGACTCGGAGACAAGGCCGGTGCATTTACCGAGCCGGCGGTCCGCGAGGCATTGGGCTACGATTTTCAGAGCAGTTGGATTCGCCGGTGGTTCCTACCGCAGAATATCTTTCGCTATTGGCTGTCCGACTTCACCCGCTCGGACATTATGGTGCAAGTCTTCAACAACCGCCTCTACCACGAGGCCACCTTTGCAGACCTTCAGCCTCATCCGAAAATCTTGCTCAATTCGACCATCCATAACGATAACACCAGGTTCACGTTTACAGATGAACGCTTCGCCAAGCTCCATTCTGTACTCGCCCCCTATCGCGTCGCCAATGCCGTGAATGCATCATCTGCATTTCCCGGCGCGTTCCAGGACGTGACCCTGCAGTGGTATATGGAGCCGACGCAGTACTTGCATCTCTACGACGGCGGTCCCATCGATAACCTGGGCATCCAGGCCATCGTCGAATACCTGAACCGCAACATTTTAGGCACCTCGCTCAATCGTCTGTTTCCCAAGGGATGTGTCATTATCGTCATCGATGCCACGCCATCGAGCGAACATACCGAGCTCAACGCGAAGCGCTCCAGTCGCTCCTTCATTGACTATTTCGTCGACACCAATGCGCTCGATGCCACGGATGCCATGCTGAGCGAATCCCGCCGCTCCCTACTCGGGAGAATGGGCATTCCGGTCGAGAAGCAAGACCGGGAGGCAGGGGGGCGGCTCCCGGTGAATGATCTTCAGCAATGTGGCTGCGAAGTACGTCATATCGCACTCCGACAATTGCTCTATGCAGGAGAATCCGATGCGGAACTGGATTTAGCCGAGCGCGTGACGCAGATCAAGACGAAGTTTTGGATTTCCGAGGAAGAACAGACCGATCTCTACCAAGCCGCCAAACTCATCATGAAGCTGCTCGACGACAAACAGCTATTGTCGGACCCGTCATTTAAGATTCCTTGCGCCAGTGAACCAGCACAGAAACCACCAGCGTGAGTGGGAGGGGAGGGAGCGGCCAGGTGCCCTTCTTGCTCGCAGAACGCGCACGATGAAACTGTGCTCGTTCGATGCGCGCAGCAAAGTGATTCCTCAATCAATCTGCGGTTTCGTTAACCGCAGGCCAATGGCCCATCTTAACGAAACC
>DASVEA010000437.1:0-3489 GCA_036380815.1 Nitrospiraceae bacterium | reverse complement strand
TTCGATTTTCCACGATTCCAACTGATCGCCAAGTCGGTCGGCGCTTATCTGCTGGTCGACATCGCCCACATCGCCGGGCTGATCGCCGCGAGGCTCCATCCGAATCCTGTTCCCTATGCCGACTTTGTCACCACGACCACCCACAAAACCCTGCGCGGACCCCGGGGAGGCGTCGTAATGTGCAAGGCTGAGTATGCCAAAGCAGTCGACAAGCTTATCTTTCCCGGAATACAAGGCGGACCCTTAATGCATGTGATCGCGGCGAAGGCCGTCGCCTTCAAAGAGGCCCTCTCGCCGGCTTTTACGCGTTACCAACAGCAGGTCATCGCCAATGCGAAGGTGCTGGCCCAAGGGCTCCTCGAGCGTGGATATAAGATTGTGTCGGGCGGCACAGATACTCATCTCATGCTGATGAATCTGACCAACAAGGGCATAACGGGTAAAGAAGCGGACGCGGCCTTGGGCGCTGCCGGCATTATCGTGAACAAGAATGCCGTGCCTTACGACGAGAAGCCGCCGGCCATCGCCAGTGGCATTCGACTGGGAACTCCCATTGTCTCTACCCGTGGGATGCGGGAAGCCGAGATGAAAGAGATTGTGGGCCTGGTCGACCGGGTGCTGCAGCATCGGCACGACCCCGCGATGCTCGAGGAAGTCCGCACTCAGGCCAAAGCGCTCTGCAGCCGTTTTCCGATCTTTTATTCCTACTAAACCGCGTCAGACAGGGCAGGATCACCGCCTGTGAAATGTCCGTTCTGCGATGAACTCGAAGACAAGGTCGTAGACTCGCGCATGGCGAAGGAAGGTGAGGTTATTCGCCGCCGCCGCGAGTGTCTCGGCTGCAAGCGTCGCTACACCACCTACGAACGCGTCGATGAAATCCTTCCCGTAGTGGTAAAAAAGGACGGCCGCAGGGAGTCGTTCGACCGTTCCAAAATTCTCGCCGGTCTCAAGAAGGCCTGCGAAAAACGGCCCATCAGTACTGCCACCATCGAAGCAGTAACGGATCGCATCGAGAAACGCATTCAGGAAATGGGTGAGACCGAAATTGAGAGCCGGATCGTGGGCGAAGAGTTGATGAAAGAGCTTCATCAACTGGATCAAGTTGCCTATGTTCGATTTGCGTCTGTCTACCGCGAGTTCAAAGACATTGACCAGTTCATGGACGAGCTGCGAACGTTGGCCCAGCAACGCCGCGAGCGGTGAGGGCCGCAAGATCCCTTCACTCTCCTCATCGTCATCTCCATGTCCTCCCGCCGTTCGTCGGGCTGCAACATGGTGCAATTTTTCAGCGAATAGGTGTCAAGATGCCGACAACCCAAGCCAAGTCTCTCAGACAACCACGCAAGACCGGAGTACCGAGCGGTACGCATGTGGCGATCATCGGAGCCGGCCGCGGCGGCACGGCACTGATGGAGATCTTTGCGACAGACCCGCTGGTGCAAATCGTGGGCGTGGCCGAAATCCTGGCAAAAGCCCCGGGCATCGCCCTGGCGAAACGGCTCGGCATCCCCGTGACCCGCGATTACCGTCGGCTCCTGGACCTCGAACGCGTGGATCTCATCATCGACGTGTCTGGCGATGCCAAAGTCTGGGAGTTGCTCCAAGACTTCCACCGGATGGGCGTCACGATCATCGGCGGGGCCAGTGCCAAATTCATGTGGGAACTTATCGAGGCCCGCATCCGCGCCACGGCAGAGATCGAGAAATCCTTGAATAAATACCAATCGCTCTATCGGCTGTACGTCAAGGAAACGGGTGTGGCAGTGACGGAGGAACGGACACGCATTGCCTGCGAAATGCACGACGGCCTCGTGCAGAGTTTGGCAGGGGTGAATTTCAAACTGGATCTGAGCCAGCAACTGATTCGAAAAGATCCGAAAGCCAGCCTGGCCACCCTGCGCGAAAGCAAAGCCCAGCTGAAGCTGGCCATCCAGGAGGCGCGGCAAGTCATCTTCAATCTCCGCCCGCTCCACTACGACAAGATGGAGCTGCTCCCAGCCCTTACCAACTATCTGACATCGTATGAAACCCAGTATCATATCAAGACACAGTTCCGCGTATCCGGCGATGAACAGATCTTGTTTCCGCGCACCAAGATTTTTCTGTTTCGCATTGTGCAAGAGGCCCTCAGCAACGTGGAAAGGCACGCGAAAGCGACTCGGGTAACCGTGGGGCTGGACATCGACCCCGAACGCCTCCGGGTCACCATCGGGGACAACGGCGTGGGGTTCGACATGGACACCGTGCTGCGTGACCCCGACAAATGGGATCACTTCGGGATTCGCGGAATCCTGGAGCGGGCTCGACTCGTGGGCGGTGAAGGCAAAATCGAGTCTAAGAAAGGGCGGGGCACAACGATCGTCGTCGACATTCCCCTGGTCAAAAAGGAGACGATACCCCATGGAGAAGATTAAGGTGCTCATTGCGGACGACCATCGCGTCGTACGCGAAGGACTGGCCGCAATCCTCAAGACGAAAGAGGACATTCATATCGTAGGCGAAGCCCAGGATGGCATGGAAGCGGTCGAGAAGGTGAAGACGTTGGTCCCTGACGTCGTACTGATGGACGTGAGCATGCCCCGGATGGGCGGAGTCGAAGCGACCAGACAGATCAAGCGTGAGTTCCCTCACATCGGAGTCGTGGCCCTGACCATGTATGACGAGCAACAATATATCTTCGATTTGGTGCGCGCCGGCGCCACCGGATATCTCTTAAAGGATTCCGAGTCCTCACAGATCGTCGCCGCGATTCGTGCGATCTACAAAGGCGAGTCACTAATTCATCCATCCGTAGCGAGTAAGATCTTGGCGGAGTTCTCCTTGATGTCCCAGAAGAAGGGGAAAAAACCTGGGTGGGTCGAGCATGATCTGACGGAGCGAGAGATCACGGTCTTACGCCTGGTCGCAGACGGCAAGACGAACAAGGAAATTGCCAATAACTTGGACTTGAGCGAAAAAACCGTCAAGAACCACGTGCGGAATATCTTTCATAAACTCCAAGTCTACGATCGCACTCAGGCCGCAATTCTGGCCATACGGAAAGGACTCATCGAGCTGGACCCCCGGCCATAGTTATTTATTGTGGCCACCAAGTGGAACCGTCCATGGTCTGACAAGCGTCTAGTAGCTCTTCCTAACCAGGCCGATCATCACGTATTCCTGTACAGCAACCAACAGATCGTGGGCTATTTCCGTCAACCCTTACTGCCGGTGCGGTGATCAATTCCATGTTCAGTTGCGCTGGCTCGTCATGATAGGAGCGGGAATTACGATTCGATCATCCTTGAAAAGTCACAGGTGTCGTATTTTTGCAACAAGACTTCATGTTGCTGGACTTAATTAATTTTCATTTATTATCAATGCTCTATGATCACTTTTGGCAAAAAAACAGGCTGGCACACGAGTTGCTGATACCCCCTGTGTAATTATTGAGGTGACGTGTATGAGGGCTCAACAAACTTTAGCAAATGCAGTGAGTTGTGCAGG
>DASVEA010000436.1:0-3828 GCA_036380815.1 Nitrospiraceae bacterium | reverse complement strand
TTCTTCCAGCTGTCTTAGGAGCGAGGGTGTAAAGTTGAATGTGGCTTTGATCGAGGGAAACTTCTCCAGCCTATAGGCCATGTCGTAGTAGGCCTTGGTGGCATGGAGACGCACCCAGGGCATGCTGGCAGACCCCGTGACCGGGTCCGTGTAATTGGGTTGATGCATATGCCAGAGAAAACAGATGCGGGCAGTTTTCATAGTCGAATGCTATTGATGACTGTGGCAGGAGGCTGAAAAAGTCGCTCTTCTCACCCGCCCAACCCCGCCGCGCCGAGACGCGTTTTCCCCCGTGCTTCGTTCTCGGCTCATCGATATCCTCAACGGGGATCCGGCCGCCTCACCGACTCGGCGGCGCGCACAGACGTGGTGCTCCTTATTCGTCGCACCGTGCGCCCAAGAGGGTACATTGAGGATGTTGGCGTCGCCTGCGGCCTCGCTGGATGACCATTTTGAGCAGCCTGATGAGAACATAATGGCTGAGTCGAAGGTGACTGTTAATACATGAAACTGCGAAAAGGCTCTAACGATGCGACGGGGTTGCGGTTTGGGATTGTCGTCGCGAAGTTCAACAAGTTCGTCACGAGTAAGCTGTTGAGTTCCTGCGTTGAGGGGCTGACCAAACACGGGGTCAAGGCCGACGACATCGAGGTGGTGCGGGTGCCGGGGGCGTTCGAGATTCCCTTGGTGGCGCGGACGATGGCAAAGTCGAGCCGGTTTAATGCGGTGATTTGTCTCGGGGCGATCATTCGGGGCGATACGCCCCATTTCGATTACATCAGCGCCGAAGTGAGCCGTGGCATCGGGCAGGCGGCGCTGGATGCCGACGTGCCGATCATCTTCGGCGTGCTGACGACGCACACAATTGCGCAGGCGATCGAGCGGGCTGAATCGGCCAAGTTCAATCGTGGTGGGGACGCTGCCAGGTCCGCGATCGAAATGTCGACGGTCATGCGGCTGTTACGGGGAGAGGCTGACAAGTTGACAGGTCACAAGCTGACAAACGGGAATGTTGGTCGTAGACGGGCGAGGCGGAAACAATGAGCATCTTCTTGTCGGCCTGTCACCCTGTGGCTTGTCAGCGAGGCTGTTGTGGGTAGCCGCCATCAAGCCAGGGAGCGCGCGCTCCAGATTTTGTTTCAGTACGACATTCACGGCAGGCCGGGCCTGTGGCTGGATGTGTTCTGGGAGAAGAACGAGGCCCCGGATGAGGTGAAGGCATTTGCCGAACAGCTCGTGGCCGGGGTGTTGGAGAAGAAGAAAGAGCTGGATGCCCTCATCGGGAAATACGCCACCAATTGGAAAATCAGTCGTATGCCGATTGTGGACCGTAATATCCTGCGCGCCGGCGTCTATGAACTGCTGTGGATGGATGACGTGCCGGCCAAGGTGACGGTCAACGAAGCCATCGAATTGGCCAAAAGCTTCGGCGATGACGATGCGTCGAAGTTCGTGAATGGCATTTTGGATCAGGTCTTGACGATGGAGCCCCGCTTGGAAGCCAAGCGAGCCGAAGCTGCAGGCGTAAAGGGTAAGGGGTAAAGGGTGAGGAGTTAGGGGTAAGGGAAATGAACAGGCCCATTCATACTCAGCACTCAGGATTACCATGATCGATAGATACACCCGTCCCAAGATGAAAGCCATCTGGGAATTGAAACGCAAGTACGAGATCTGGCTCGCGGTCGAGCTGGCCGCCTGCGCGGCGTTCGAACGAGCCGGACAGGTTCCGCGCGGCACCGCGGCTCGTATCGGGAAGAAAGCCATGATCGATGTGAAACGGATCGCCAGGATCGAGAAGGTGACGAAGCACGATGTGATCGCCTTTCTCGAATCACTCATGGAATCGGTCGGCCCCGAGCATCGGTTCCTCCACATGGGGCTCACCTCGTCGGATATTGTGGACACCTCCCTGGCCGTGCAGATGACCGAGGCGCTCGACCTCATTCTCAACGATCTTGAAGAGCTGATCGCCGTCTTGAAGCGGCAATCGCTGAAGTACAAGAATACGGTGATGGTCGGCCGTTCGCACGGCATTCATGGTGAACCGATCTCGTTCGGCTTTAAGCTGGCCATTTGGTACGAAGAAGCCTGCCGGCACCGGGAGCGGCTGACGCACGTTCGGCAGGAGGTCGCGGTCGGCAAGCTCTCCGGCGCGATGGGCACGTTCGCGCATCAAGGGCCTGAAGTGGAAGCGTATGTCTGCGCCAAGTTGGGGCTCACGCCGGACCCTGTCTCCAATCAAATCGTGCAGCGCGATCGCCATGCGGCCTATGCCTCGGCGTTGGCGCTGTTGGCTGCCAGCATCGAAAAGTTTGCGACCGAGATTCGCCATTTGCAACGGACCGAGGTGCTCGAAGCGGAAGAGTATTTTTCGGAAGGGCAGAAAGGGTCCTCAGCGATGCCGCACAAACGGAACCCGATCGCCTCGGAGAATCTTTGTGGGCTGGCGCGTGTCGTGCGGGGCAATAGCCTCGCAGCGATGGAGAACGTCGCGCTGTGGCATGAGCGCGATATCAGCCATTCGTCCGTCGAGCGCGTGATCATGCCGGATAGTACGATCCTGATCGATTATATGCTGGCGCGGATTACCGACGTCATTAAGCATCTGGTGGTCTATCCGGCCAATATGAAACGCAACCTTGATCACACCGGAGGACTGATCTATTCGCAACGGTTGCTGCTGCGACTCATCGAGAAGGGCGCCCAGCGCAAGGAATCGTATGAAGCGGTTCAGCGCAATGCCATGGCTTCCTGGAAAGGGGCGGGGGCACTGCAAGGATTAGTCGGCAGAGATCCTTTTGTTTCGAAACATCTGACAGCAGCAGAGATTCGATCCTGTTTTGATCCGAAGTATTACCTGCGTCATCTTGATAAGATTTTTCGGCGGGTCTTCGGATCGGGGGCGCGCAAACCGGTGAAAGGGAAAAAACGATGAAATCCGCTATTTCGTTTCTCATGCGTCTTGCTGTGCTGGTGTTGGTCGGACTGGGGATGGTATCGGCTGTTGAGGCTGTCGATCGCGACAAGCTTCTGAGCGAGCCGGGCGTCTATGGCACATTTGCCGCCTTTAGTCTTGATGAGGACTGGGGGAAACAGGATTCACCGGCCAGGATAGCGCAGTTGAACGCTCTGAGGGGAATGGTCGAGCAGCATCGAGAGAAGTTGGCAATTGATGTCTATCTTCTCCGTGGACTGTCTGATCACGCCGATGTGCTTTTTCGCATTCACGCGACCGAACTGCGTGAGACCCAACAATTTCTCCTGGATCTTCAAGGCAGTCTCTTTGGCAAGCATCTCAAGACGGCTGGTGTCATGCATGGCCTGACCAAGAAGGCAAACTATGTACCGGGATTTCCGGATCAAATAAAGGCCGATCTTAAGATCGCCAGCGAGCCGGGTCCGAAGCCCTATGCCATCGTGATCCCGATCCGTAAGAGTGCAGACTGGTGGGGGCTGGATCAGGACAAGCGCGCGGCTATGATGCAGGAACATACGGAAGCCACGGTGCCCTATCTCAAGACGGTCAAACGAAAGCTCTATCACTCCAGCGGACTCGATGATCTGGATTTCATCACCTATTTTGAAACGTCCAAGTTGGAGGATTTTCACAGCCTGGTTTTGGCTTTGGAGAAGGTGAAAGAGTTTCAGTTTAACCGGCGGTTCGGTCATCCGACCTTGTTGGGGACGGTCAGATCCTTGGACGAGATCATCGAGGTGTTGGCGCAGTAGGGCGCGACAAGCGCGAGGAGCGCGACTTGCGTGACGTGTGAGCCCTGTCACTGCCCGTCGCGCTTTTCCCGCCAGTCTCGCCCGTCTCGCTCGAGCAAG
>DASVEA010000435.1:0-3102 GCA_036380815.1 Nitrospiraceae bacterium | reverse complement strand
AGCGCGTAGCTGCCAGGCGGTCACGGTGGTTGCCCGTGAAGGCATCTGGGCAGATGGGTTGGACACTGGGATATTTGTTATGGGAGTTGAATCGGGAATGCGGCTGGTCGAAGCCTTGCCGGACGTGGAGGCCATCATCGTAGATCATGAAGGTCATGTCCACGTGTCCTCAGGGTTGCGGGATCGGATCCGCCAGCCGTGAAGCCGGAAGGCTAAGGGACAATTAGCCAGTTGAACCGTGGAGAAGGGGCCGACTCGTGCGATGGTTTGTGAGCGTGGGATGGATTGCCGTTGTTCTGATGGGAGCGGGGGCTTGTGCTGGATATGAGACCGGTTATTTCAAAGGTCGTGTCAATGAGGCGACAGAGGAGATGGTCGCCAAACGCTATGGCCTCCCCATCAAATTGAGCAGCGCGAGGGCAACCAAACGGTCTGGACCTACTTTGACCGGGGGAGCGCCACTTCGGGCTACGTCGGGACGGCCCGCTCATCCATTTGCCTCGCCTATGTGCTGACATTTGATCGAGAGAAGATCCTGCGAGGCTGGCAGCAGAAGGAGTGCCGAAACTAGCAGGATGCGTCCCGTTTCTGCTTCGGTCTACTGGTCCAATCGATAGCTCATCGGAATCTTGATCGTCATGCGCGGCTGTCCTAGTGGACGAGGTAAGTGGAACGGGGCTGCTTCTCGCATAGTTTCAACAGCGGCCTTGTCGAGACCGGGGTGTCCCGAACTCTGAAAGACTTCCACCTCGCCGATGCCCCCGTCCTCGTCGATCACGGCTTTCACCACGACTTTCCCCTCGGCGTGATCCACTCGAGCGGAGGCGGGGTAACGTTTCAATTCTTCCACACGACGTAAAATCGCTTCTGAGAGCCACCCGTAGTCGCGCGTAGTCGGCGCGTTCGTTGGTGCCGAGGGGATAGCTGCCATCTGCGTTGGTGCCGGTGCCTGGTCAGATTGTGCGGTGTGTCCGAGGATTGCGGATGGCGCGCTCGATGGTGCCGTCTGGGCAGCAGATTCAGCAGAAACTGCCACCGATGCTTCGGCCTGTTTCACAATGGATGTGGCCTCGGCGACCATCGGTGCCTCAGTCTCATGTCTGATTGGCTCGGCTGGTTGTGTTGTGTGAGCTGCTGATTGTGAGGGAACCGTTGGTTGCGGTGGAAGCGGTGCGGGAGGCTCAGTCACGACCGGGGTGACGGTCCGTTCAGACATCGATGGAGTCGTCTGTTGCGCAAGCGGCTGGGGTGACGGGAGTGTCTGTGCCGGCGCAGTCTGCTGCATGTGGGGAGAGGGGACCGAAGTTGTCGATGGAACAGCTGGGGCCGGACCCTGGTTCATGGATGATGCCGTTGGTTGGTCCGGCTGTGTCGTCGACACCATGGCGACGTTCCACTTGAACGGTTCGTCCTGCGGCGCGAGTTGGATCTGCTTCACAAACAGGATAGCTGCGAGAGCCACTGTGCCGTGCAAGAGGACGGAGACGAGCCAGCCCTGGACGTGAGCTGCCTGATGGCCTCCGGAGCGATGTGGCTCAGCAGCAATCACAGTCGGATAACCTCCAGACTGACTTGTTGAAATCCCAAGCCCCGCACTTCATCCACCACGGACACGAATCGTTCGAGCAAGGTGACTTTATCCGCCCGGACGATAACAGCCGATTCTCGAGGCTCCGCAGTCAGCGCACCCTGGAGCCCTCCTTCGGGAACTGCACGGTCGTTGAGAAAGAGCGCACCGTCGGCAGTCAGGGTGATCACGATGGGTGCCTCTTTGCGATCGCCGACTTCTTTCGCTTTTGCCAAATTGACCGGAATCTGTCCGCTGCTGATAAAGGTGGCGGTGGTCAGCACGATGACCAACAGTACCAGCATGACGTCCACGAGGGGGATGACGTTGATCTGATCAATGTCTCGTTGCATGGTGTTCCTTGTGTAGGGCGAGGATCTCGGCCACTCTCCGTCGGAGCACGTTGTTCATGACGACGCAGGGAATTGCCACCAGCAGCCCGACCGCTGTGGCTTTCAACGCGAGGCTGAGCCCGATCATGATGGCATTGACGGCCATGGTGCCGGAGGTGCCCATCGTATGGAATGTGAGCATGATACCAAACACGGTGCCCAGCAAGCCAATATACGGAGCGTTCGCGGCCACCGTGCCAATGATGACCAGGCGTTTGGTCAGAGCCATTTCCAATCCCAGGCTGTTGGGGTACTGGGCGAGATCAACCCGGCGGTAAAAGAGCCACCGCTCCACCGCGATGGCCACTGTCCAGACGCTGAGCGCTAATAGAAGTCCGATGATCCCGTAATCAACCACGTTTTGTAACGCGTTCATAGACGAGGCCTCATTTTCTCTAAGTCATTCACGGACCGGTGGGGCTAGCCCGCATCATTCATGACGGTTCGTCGAGAAATCGTTGAGCTGCGACGCGAGACCGGCGCGCGGAGCCTTGAGGACCCGATGCGTACTCTTGCAGTACGGTGAGGGTCCGAGGGGCGAGCCTGCCGGCCGAAGGCCTGTCGTAGCAGCAGATCGGCGATTGCAGCAGAAGCGTTCATGCATCATGCGGGCTAAGGACCGTCGTGAGGGTCTATCAATGCCAGATCGTGAAAAAGCCTGTCAATGCTTTCGTGCGATCGGTTGAACCGGGTGCGACACTTATCCGGTCGATTCCTCTTGCCGAAAGAGCACGGTATGGGTAGCCAGGACACGGAGTTCCACCGTAGTGCCTGCCTGATAGACGCTCGTGGAGCCTTGGCTGCTATGGACAATTTGACCGGAGGGGAGGCTGATCGTGTACAGATTCTCCGAGCCATGGAACTGGCGAGAGAGGACACGTGAGCGAGCGCCTTCCGTGGGGACGAGGTGAATGTCGTCTGGCCGAATCATGACGACCACGGCGGTGCCGTCCTTGCACCCGATCGTGTCGGGAAACTCTCCCAGTTCGGTGTGGACCATACCCTGGGAGACGGTTCCAGGAATGAAGTCCGCCTGACCAACAAAGTCGGCCACGAAGGGTGTTGCCGGCATGTGGTACATCATCTCTGGCGTATCGAATTGCTCCAAACGGCCATGGTTGAGGACGGCGATCCGATCGGCCA
>DASVEA010000434.1:0-3464 GCA_036380815.1 Nitrospiraceae bacterium | reverse complement strand
AACGAAGGCATCTCGACGATTCACAACCCGGAATTCACGATGCTGGAGTTCTACGTTGCCTATGCCGACTACCAAGACTTGATTATCCTCACGGAAGAACTCGTCTCTTCGTTGGCGCAGCAGATCCTGGGCAAGACGGTCATCGACTATCAGGGTAGGGAGATCACACTCACGCCTCCATGGCGCCGCTGGTCGTATCATCAGGCAATTCTGAGGGTGAACAACCTCGATCCTTCCGTCCTTGAGGATAAGGATAAAGCGATTGCGGCGGCCCAAAAGCTGGGCATCGCGATCGATCCAAAATGGCCGCTCTTCAATATCGTGAACGAAATCTTCGAGGAAACGGTGGAGCCCAATCTGCAGCAACCGACGTTCATTACCGACTACCCGATAGAAATTTCCCCCCTGGCACGGCGCAAAGATTCGAACCCGGCATTGACCGATCGCTTCGAGCTCTACATTGCCGGTCGAGAAATCGCGAACGCCTTTTCAGAGTTGAACGATCCGCTGGATCAACGGAAACGGTTCGAAGGGCAAGCGGCACAGCGGGCGGCGGGAGACGAAGAGGCGCATCTGGTCGATGAAGACTTCCTGCGAGCCTTGGAGTTCGGCATGCCACCGACCGCGGGAGAAGGCATCGGCATCGACCGGCTGATCATGCTCTTTACCAACCAAGGTTCGATCCGCGACGTAGTTTTCTTCCCACAACTGAGACCCGAGAAATAACGGTGGCCCTCCCCTACGAAATCTTTGTCGGGTTGCGGTATCTGCGCGCGAAGCGTCGGAATCGGACGATTTCATTGAACACCGTGGTCTCCATTGCCGGGATCACACTTGGCGTGGCCGCCCTGATTGGGACAGTCGGCATCATGACCGGTTTTAAAGAGGACATTCAGGCCAAGATTCTTGGGACGACGGCCCATATCATCGTGCAGGATCGGATAAAGGATGGCATGAGCGATTACGATCCTGTCACCAAACAGGTCGCAACCGTGCCGGGTGTCGTGGCGGCAACCCCGTTTGTGCTCAAGCAGGTCTTGCTCACGACCCAAAGCGGTGTGCAAGGCATCGTGATCCGCGGCATCGATCCGCAACGCGAAGGCACAGTGACCGAACTGGCCAAGAACCTCTCGTCTGGACAGTTAGCCGACCTTAGCCGACCGGTCAAGGTGAAGCAATCACCGATCGACGACCCGACCAGTCCGGCGGTCGAGACAGAAAAACCCGGCATCATCCTGGGCAAGGAATTGGCGCTGCGACTCGGCGTCTTTGTCGGCGATACGGTCAACGTGGTGTCCCCTGTCGGTCCAATCAGTGCGATCGGCATGGTGCCGAAGATCAGAACCTTCGCGTTGGTCGCCCTGTTTCAATCCGGCATGTTCGAGTACGATTCGTCGTTGGCTTACATCGATCTCGCGGAGGCCCAAAAGTTTTTCAACATGGGGCAGACCGTGACGGGCATTGAAATTAAAGTCACGGACGTCTTCCGCGCAGCGGAGACGGCCCGTTCCGTGGAGCAGTCGCTCGGCTTCGCCTATGGAGCACGAGACTGGATGCAGATGAATCGTAATCTTTTCTCGGCCCTCAAGCTCGAAAAGACGATGATGTTTCTGTTGTTGGTGCTGATCACGATCGTAGCATCCTTCAACATCGTCAGTACTCTCACTATGATCGTCACGGAGAAGCAAAAGGAAATTGCGATCCTCAAGGCCATGGGCGCGACGCGCAAGAGCATTCGGCGCATTTTTATGCTGAACGGATTGATCATCGGCCTGTCCGGGACAGCCATCGGCATTCCGCTCGGCTACGCGTTTCTCTGGCTGATCCAGACATTTTGGACCTTTGATCCCACGGTCTATTACATCTCGCGAATCCCCGTCCATGTACAGGCGATGGATGTCTTTCTTGTGGCGGGCTCCGCAATTGTGATTAGCTTTGCCGCCACAGTCTACCCCTCGCTCCAGGCAGCCAAGCTCGAACCGGTGGCCGCGCTGCGCTACGAATGATCATGCCGGCCCCTCCATCATTTTTCATTCATTCTGGAGCTCTGGCATGATCACCGTCACCGATCTGTATAAATCGTTCCCGATGGGCGGGCAGAGCCTCACGGTGCTAAAGGGCGTCAATCTTCAGATTCAGCGTGGGGAGTTGATTGCCATTGTCGGGGCTTCGGGAGCCGGAAAGAGCACGCTGCTCCATATTATCGGGACGCTTGATCGTCCCACCACGGGGACAGTCCACTTCGACGGTCAGGATATGTTTCACATGTCGGAGGGTGAACAGGCGGAATTTCGGAATCGGCGTGTCGGGTTTGTCTTTCAATTTCATCACCTTCTTCCGGAGTTCACTGCGCTTGAGAACACCTGTATGCCGGCTCTGATCCAGCGACGGTATCAGGTAGATATTGAACCGGACGCCATCGCGTTGTTGGAGGAAGTCGGGCTGGGAGCTCGATTGCATCACAAGCCCGGTGAGCTCTCCGGCGGTGAACAGCAGCGCGTTGCTGTCGCACGAGCCCTTTTGCAGAAGCCGGATCTCGTGTTGGCTGATGAACCGACCGGAAATCTGGATACACATACGGGCGAAGCGCTCTTTGCCATGATGCGTGAACTGAACAAAGCCCGCGGGACGACCTTCGTGATCGTCACCCATAACGACAAGCTGTCGGCCCAAGCCGACCGGATTGTTCATATGCAGGACGGTCTGATTGTGTAAGAGGTGCCATGCGATCTTGATGTTCTGCAGGAGATTCCCCGTACCAAATCAGCCCATCGTTCACACGCAATAGCATTGATCGTCTAACCTTGACGAGAGCCATTCCATCCAATAGACTCAACAAAATAGCTCGACTTGCAAGGAGTTGTTCTACTATGTCGTGTTGTCGGTTTCTTCGCGCCGCTGTGATCTTCATCGGCCTCATGGTTCCTGCACAGGCGCTGGCAGTAGAATTCGTCACGGTGGGCCCTCGTGCGGCTGGGATGGGTGGTGCAGGAGTGGCTGTGACCACCGACGCGTACGCCACCTATTGGAACCCCGCTGGGCTGGCCATGGTCAAATCCATGGACATTCGAATCCAAGGGACGGGTCAGGTAACTGGTCGGGACGGTATCATCAAAGCACTGGACGATTTGAAAGATTTCAATCCTGGCGATCCGTCGGCGGCGACGAAAGCCCAGAGCATCGCGAATCAGATCAACCAACCCGGCGCCACAATCTCCGGACTTGGCGCAGGCGGCCTCTATTTCAAAGGACATTTCGGCGAACATGCATTCGGATTCAACCTGTCGGATGTCGCCACGGCAGGAGGATTCAATGCAAATGTGGTGGCCGTGGGGACCAATATTTCCGGTCAAATGGCGTTACGGGGATTGGAAGCTCGGCAGGCGGCATTTTCCTACGCCTATGCATTTGCGGATAAGACTTTTTCCGTCGGTATCACGGGCAAGATCATCCAAGGGGCAGCC
>DASVEA010000433.1:0-3277 GCA_036380815.1 Nitrospiraceae bacterium | reverse complement strand
ATGGCCCAGGATGGGCTGTTGCCTCAGGAAGGTTCGGTGTTAGTATTGGGCAGCCCGGAATCCCGTTCCGGGATTCAATCGATCCTTGCCAATCACTGCGGTGAGCGTGCGATCCTGAACGACAGGGGTGTCACCGTGATGGGGACGGCGCACGAAGGGCCGGGGTTGGCCCTGCTGGTTAATTGCCACCGGATAGACCGTCCAGGCAGCGTCGTAACGGTGCTGTATGCGGCCATTCCGCAGGCCTTATCGAAGGTGGCGCGGCTGCTCTTTTTTTACGGGTGGAATAGTTTCGTGTTGTTCAAGGATGGAGCGGTCGTCACCCGTGGGGAGTGGCCACTCCCGAGCGATCGTACGGAGGTTCGTCTCGATGCAAGCAATGCTATTCAGTAAGTGGTGCATAATCGGACTCGTCTGTCTGTTGCTGTGTGAGCAGACGGGACAGGCAGAGAACCTTGCGTCGAAGGCTCGAGCGGTACCCGTTCACCAGGCTGAGCGGCATCTGAAGAATATTCGCCAGCTGACGGTGGGCCGGCAGAATGCCGAAGCCTACTTTTCGTTTAGCGGGAACAAACTGATTTTCCAATCCACGAACAATTGGATGAAAGACACATATGCGACCACGCTCAACCCAGCCGACGCCGGGCTGGGTTGTTATCAGATGTATGTGATGGATCTGGACAGTGACACCGTTCGATTGGTGAGCACCGGCACGGGTGCCACAACGTGCGGATACTTTTTCCCGGGCGATCGCCGTGTGCTCTATTCGTCGACCCACGCGGCGGGGCCGAACTGTCCACCGAAGCCGAAACGGGACGGAGCCTATCGCTGGGCCTTGGACGACTACGATCTCTATGCCGTCCGCATTGATGGTCAAGAGATGCAGCGGCTGACCTCCACACCGGGCTACGATGCGGAAGCGACCGTGTCGCCAGACGGTAAGACGATCGTCTGGACATCCGTTAAAGATGGGGACTTGGATCTCTATGCCATGAATCTCGATGGCTCGAAGCCCCGGCGGCTGACGAACGAGATCGGCTACGATGGCGGAGCGTTCTTTTCGCCGGACAGTATGCGCATCGTCTACCGGGCGTCGCATCCCACCGATCAGGCGGAGATTGACAAGTACAAGGACTTGCTCAACCAGCGGCTGGTGGAGCCGGGGCAACTTGAAATTTTCGTGATGAATGCGGATGGAAGCGGCCAGCGACCGGTCACGTCGAACGGCGCCTCGAATTTTTCGCCGTTCTATTTTCCCGATGGCAAGAGGATCATTTTCTCATCGAATATTGAAACGAAGGGCGAAGGAGGCCGACCTAGTTTTCACCTCTACGTGATCGGTGAGGACGGCCAAGGCCTCGAGCGGCTCACGTTCGACGGACAATTCAACAGTTTCCCCATGTTCTCGCCGGATGGTACCAGCCTGGTCTGGGTATCGGATCGTCAGGCCAAGACGTCTGGCGAGTTTAATGTTTTTCTCGCCGACTGGGTTCCATGACTTCGTCGGGCGAGGGGCAATGGGCGAGAAACAAGAAGGCCAGCTACTTCCCACCCCTTGCCACTCGCCTCTTGCCTGTTCATGTGCCGCCCTCATGCTTGCGTTCGCGGGGCTGTTTGAGTGGGGTGTGCCGCTGACCAGGTTCGTCCGTTCCTTCTATCCCGAGGTCGGCTCGCACCTGTGGCATAGGCGTCACCATGTAAGAGGAACATCGCCGCATACCAGGGGGCGGCGAGCAGAATGAACAGCAGCATGCCCGCAAGGGGAACCCCCTTCTGCCAATACTCGCGCCACCGGCGCGTCCAGGTGAAGTAGAGTGCCGCTGCGATGATGGGCACGACGAATCCGACCGGTCCCTTCGTAAGCGTGGCGAAAGCCATACCGACATAGAACGCCCAGATCCATCGGCGTACGCCGCCTTCTCCATGCAGTCCCAGCCAGAGTCCGTACAGCGATGCCGTGGTGAAAAACATTGCGGGTTGGATCTCAAAGAGTTATGTACGCGGAGTGGAGGAGCTGCCTGGCTGGTTCGCTTGGCTCGTGCGAGAGATCAGCATCAGGTTGCGAATATAGACGATAGAACCGATGCTCTGTCCTGCGATGAAGACCGGGTCTTTTCGATAGATCGCATAGGCGAGCGTGATGAGTCCGCCGATCAGGCTCATGTACCAAAACGAGACCGGGACCTGACTCTCCGCTTTTCTTTCAGAGGTAATCCATTGGATCACCCAGCGGCCGAAAAACAGCCCTTGGCCGAGAAATCCGATGGCGAGCCATATAGTCTCGATGCTCATGATGGAATTGTGATAAGTGATGAGTGATGAGTGATGGGTTTCTTTTTGAGGGACCGAAGGAGACCGAGGAGCATTTTCCGAACTTCCTCGGTCTGAGGGAGCGGATTGTCTCGGGAGATGAATCCCATACGTGTAGCCAACAGAAGTTGAGTCTCTAGCTCGGCAACTGAACCTGACGCGATGTGAAGAAAATGGATGAATTCCTTTCTGGAATGTCTCGCGGCACCTTCTGCGATATTGCTTGGTATGGAGACGGCGGTCCGTCGAATCTGCGAAGTCAGGCCATACAGCTCTTCCTTGGGAAACCGCGCCGTCAGCGAGTAAACTTGCGTTGCCAGATCCATGGCTTTCTTCCAGACCTCTAAGTCCTTGTGCGTGACCACAGTCTTTTCGGCCACGGATCATTCATCACTTGGTCGTCACTTGTCACGGAATATATATCGCAGCACTCTGGTTTGCATCCACCGCACGGCAATCAAATCATAGGGAGATTTGAATAATCGGTTTCCCATGCCGTATTTGGAAACGCCGTGAATGCGCGGGTAGTGCCGGACCGGCACCTCGGTGATAGTGAACCCATACATGAGCGCGAGCGCGGGAAAGAGTCGGTGCATGTCTTCGAAGAGGTGCAGTCGCTCCAGCAGGGGCCGTTGGAATCTCTTGAGCGGTCATGCTGTGTCGTGGACGCCGTCGTGGGTACAGAAGTCCCGTACAAGGTTGGCGATTCGGGGCGACATTTATTTCACTAGGCCATCCTGCCGCTGTTGTCTCCATCCGCACACGAGATCGTAGGTGGCAGTATAGGGGAGGAGTTTCAAGATGTCTTCGCTGTCCTGTTGAAGATCGCCATCGATTCCGATGATCAATATTGTCTCGCTCATCTTTGATGGGGACGATGACGGAAGCCCATGGATGGGATGGCACGGTCATGCGGGGTAGATATTCCTGACGCAGAAGGGGAGCCACGCAATAACGCAGGCATTCT
>DASVEA010000432.1:0-3578 GCA_036380815.1 Nitrospiraceae bacterium | reverse complement strand
GTCAGTCCCCCGATGATGGCATGGTCGCCGATGGTGATGTGGCCGGCCAAACTCGCGGCATTAGCCATGAGGAGATGGCTTCCGAGATGACAATCATGGGCGACGTGCACATAGGCCATCAAGAAGTTCTTGGAGCCGATGGTGGTCATCCCACCGCCTTGTACCGTCGCGCGGTTGACCGTGACATATTCCCGAAGAATGTTGTCATCGCCTATCACCACCTTGGTCGGTTCACCCTTATAATTGAGATGTTGGGGTGGAGCGCCGATCGAGACAAAGGGATACAGCTCGCAGCGCGCACCGATCTCGGTCCAGCCATCGACTGCGACATGAGAAACAAGCCGCGTCCCCGGTCCGATGGTGACGTGTTCGCCAATCACACAAAAGGGACCCACGACGACGTCGGCAGCCAACTGTGCATTGGGATGGATGACTGCACTCGCATGAATCTGCACTCTTAACCTCCAGTGAGACAAAAATTGTGAATCGTTATTCGTTAACCGCAGGTGCGGGCGCTGACCACATTTCTTTTCGATTCACGCTTCACGTTTCACGTCTTTCTCCTCGGTCACCATGGCAGTCACTTCGGCTTCACAGACGAGCTCCTCCTCGACAAAAGCCTTGCCCTGCATCTTCCAGAACGGCACCCGTTTCTTGACCACGTCGATCTCAAACCGCAACCGATCGCCGGGCACGACCGGTTTTCGAAACTTCGCGCCATCGATACCGGTCAGATATACCACCGGACGCGTCGCGTGCCCCATCGACTTAAACGCCAGAATCGCGCCAACTTGAGACATGGCTTCGAGAATCAACACCCCCGGCATGACCGGGCGTCCGGGGAAATGCCCTTGAAAGAAGGGTTCATTGATCGTCACGTTCTTGAACCCGACAATCCGCCGGTCGGGGGCCAACTCCTGAATGCGATCGACCAGGAGAAAGGGATACCGGTGAGGCAAGAGAGACTGAATTTCTGCTTGTTCCATCACAGACATCGGCGGAACCTCCTCATAGGCAAGACTTCAGTTCTAGTGTTCTCCGGTTATAGCGACACGAAGAATGTTTCTTCCAACTCATCTCCTTACCTCTCCAGGGATGGGGCCTGATTGAGCTTCCACTGCGCGCGTCATCCTAATCCCACGCTTCACTTTTAAGGGTAGCCTGGTTGATCCTCGACTGCACGCGCACATTCTTATCGTGCGCGTTCCGCGAGCACAGAAGATCATCAGGCTCCATCCCCCTCTTATTTATTCTGTCGATCGAACTCCTTCACCACCTGATCGGTCAAATCCAACGCGGGCTGATGATAGATCACAATCTTCATCGCTGCCTCGTTTCCCTTGTCGATGATCGCGACGTACCCGTTCTTTTCCCCCACGGCTTGCGCGGCCGCTTGCACTTTTTTCGAGTATTCCGCCACCATTTCACGCTGCTTCTGCTGAATCTCGCGATTGAAGTCGGCCAGACGACGTTGATAGGCCTCCATCTTGACCTGGAACTGACCTTGTTTCTCTTGCTTCGCGCTGTCGGTCAACTTCCCGTCTTGAATCGCCTGTTGCAATTCCTTCAGTTCTTGATCGTCGGCATTGATAATCTTTTGCCTGGTCATGGAGTAGGCCTTGAGCTCTTCCAATGCCCGCTTGCCGGCCTTGGACTGCGCGATGACCACTTGTTGGTCCATCACAGCAACCTGGAAGGTTTCAGCTGACAATCCCGGCAACACCATCGCCAACCACAATGCCACTGCACCGATCAGACTAGTCACTCTCAGTCGTTCCATCGAAGCCTCCTCCGCTCCTCACGAATATCTCGCTTTATTGGTCTGTCTGGTTTATGTGGTTCATCCGGTTAGTTTCGTTCAACCAAAAAACCAAATAGACCAGACAGACCGGTTACGGATATTCACGATTAAATTCGTCGATGACCTGACCTGTAATATCGAGTCCCTCATCGCTATATAAGGTGGGGCCGCCTTTCCCCTTATCCATGACGACCTGTAATCCGAGGCGCTTCGATACTTTTCCCACGATGAGTCCCACCTTCTCCCGGAACCCTTCAAGCACATCTTTTTGCTTTTCCTGAACCTCCCGGTTCATTTCGCCCGCTTTCTGCTGATACTCCGCCACCCGACGTCGAAACTGCTCTTCGCGCTCCCGTTTCGCAGTCACGCTCAACACACTGGCCTGCCTCCCAAAATCTTCTTCCATGCGGCGGAGCTCTTTCTCATCCATCTCGATCAGCGCCTGACGATTCTTGGAAAATGCGCTCAAGGAATCCTTGGCCTTCTTGCCGGAGCTCGTCTCGTTTAAGACACGGGCCGGATCGACGACTCCTATCTTCCCCTCGACCTTAGCTCCGCCTGCAGCACAGCCGGAAATAGCGAAGAACGCCATCAACAGACTTCCTGTGCAGAACACCTTCCGCATGACGGCATCAACCTGGATCACACTGTTACCTCTCACTCGTGGTCATAAACTTGTCCCACTAGCAGGATGCTGGAAAATTCGCTCTCAAGAGCCGTAAAAGGTCCCTCCGCTTGGCTCGGGACGGTGAGCTTGTCGATCCGTAAGACATGAAAGGTGAAACGTAAAACGGCAGAGTGTTCCTGTTCTGAAACCTTTCACGTTTCACCATTTACGTCTCAAGAGTCGCTGGACAGCCTGTTAGAATATGGTACCGATTGTAAACTCAAAGACCCCTGATTTTTCTCCTGGGTTGGGATCCAGATTTTTCCCGTACGCGGCGCGGAGGGGGCCGAAGGGTGAGATCCATCGCCCCTCCAAACCGACCGCCGACCGCAAGGGGAATGATACACTACTATCGGCAAACCCTTTTCCATAGTCGAAGAAAATCACACCGTTTAGTTTCGCCTCAGAAGAGATCGTAAAAATAAAATCGAAGTTGAAGATCAACTCGCTTTGCGCGCCGAGCAGCTTGTTGTCAGATGTCACTGGCCCCGCCTTGCCGAAGACAAACCCGCGCATGGTGTTGATGCCTCCGACGAAGTAGAGTTCGGTAAGAGGAACCGGTTTCTCATTGAGGCCTTCTGCAACACCATAGCGCGCACGGATCGAGAGCCGCGTATCGAACGGGAGCGGGGTATACTTGTTGACATCGAGGGTGTATTTATAGAAGTCATTGCTACCCCCCAGGTACGGCGTGCCGAGAGAAAATGCGACAGAAGTTCGCCAACCGGTGCGGGGGTCCATAAAGTAGTCTCTCGTGTCGCGAGTCAGCGTGGTCCGAAACCCCGTGGTCGTCTGACGCCCCACTTGCGAGGTGATGAGCGCCGGCGCACTGGCCGTCGGATTGCTGTATTCGAGTTCTTCCACGACCGGACTCAAGCTCCCCGATACATACTCGGAGAACCACCGGCCGAACGTCACGCTGGCCCCGGTTTTCCTCTCAAAATAGGTGATGTAGTTCGTGGCGCTTTTGTAGACGTCCAGCTGCATCGACGTCAAGGAGTCGTTCAAATAGGGGTTGCGAAACGTGATCAACCCTAATTGCCGCTGCTGTCCCAACTGACCGCGGATTCGTCCCATCCAACCATTCCCACCAATGTTTCCTTCCGTAAT
>DASVEA010000431.1:0-2752 GCA_036380815.1 Nitrospiraceae bacterium | reverse complement strand
GAGGCGGATCTTTTGGCCAAAGGAATTGAGATCCAGAATGCCCTCGCATTTTATTCCGCGACAATCAAGGCAGGCCGCGTGATGCCGGGAGAGGTCTACCCCCAGACATTGGTTGATCTCACGAGATTGCCCAAACCCTTCTTGCGCAAGGTCTATCTCGATCCAATGGGGCATGGAGAATGGGAATATCTTCGGGCGCCGACAGGCGGCATCATGGGGGTCCGAAGCAAGAGCCTCGCGAAGCCATTCCGGCAGCACGACTTTCCCCTTGCTGTCCGGCATTTCGAGGGACGCGCCACCTATCATGATTGGGTTTTCCAACACCCGAGTCCCTCATCAGCTCCGATCGTGCCACTAGGGATTGCCCCCAGACCTGTGGCACCATCAACGCCGGGATCGTCGGTTACTTCTGGCGAAAGCGCTCCAGCTGCCCAGCCAACTCAGGAGGAGCCGCCCATGAATCCGTAACTCCTGCTAGCTTTCCCTTTCGATTCTGGTAAATTTCATAGCATTTGCGATGAGAGAAGCGTAAGAGTACAAGCAAGAGAGGAATTATTTATGCGTATCCTTATTACAGGCGGAGCCGGATTTCTGGGGAGTCATCTCTCCGATTTGCTGCTGCAGTCTGGACATTCCGTGATCTGCATGGACAACCTCCTCACCGGACGGGTCGAGAATATCGCCCATCTGATCGGGCACGAGCGATTTTCTTTTGTCAAATACAATGTGTGTGACTATCTGCATATTGAAGGTCCACTGGATGCGGTCATGCACTTCGCATCACCCGCGAGCCCGCAAGACTACCTTGAATTCCCTATTGCCACGCTGAAGGTCGGTGCTTTAGGTACGCATAAGACTCTTGGACTGGCCAAAGCGAAGGGGGCGAGGTTCCTCTTGGCCAGCACGTCGGAAGTCTATGGGGACCCGCTTGTGAATCCTCAGCCTGAATCCTATTGGGGCAACGTCAACCCGATCAGCCCCCGTGGCGTGTACGACGAGGCCAAGCGTTTTGCGGAAGCCCTCACGATGGCCTATTACCGCTATCATGCGGTCGATACCAGGATTGTGCGTATCTTTAATACATTCGGTCCCCGCATGCGGCCTAATGACGGACGCGTCGTGTCAACTTTCATTGTCCAGGCACTCCAGGGAAAGCCTCTCAGCGTATTCGGTGACGGGTCCCAGACCAGGAGCTTCTGCTATGTCGATGACCTGGTCCGCGGAATTTCGGCGTTGCTCGTGCTGGATTCAGACAAGTCGGTTCAGCAAAGAACGGACCGAAAATTCCTCCTCAGGCAGGAAGAAGACGAGTACGGATTCAGCATGCATGATCCCGTGAATATCGGGAACCCACGTGAACTGACCGTCTTGGAGATCGCGAAATTGGTATTGGAACTCACCCGTTCATCGAGCCAAATCACCCATCATCCTCTGCCCGCCGATGATCCCAAAGTCAGACGGCCCGATATCTCCCGGGCGCGCGCTCTCCTGAAATGGGAGCCTCAAGTACAGCTCGAGGATGCCCTTCTTCGCACGATCGAATACTTCAGAAAAGTGATCTAATAGGATGCTGAAAAAGCCCGTCAGCCTGAAAAAGGTTGAGGTTCAGGCTAAGGTTGAGATAACGAGAGTCTGATTTTCACTCAACCTTAACCTCGGACTCAGCCTGTCTGCTGCGAATGACCGCCTTGACCGCGTTGAAACTCCCGCTGTATCCTGTCCCTGTCCCAACGTCATGAGCAAGAGTCTTTCTTATGCTGTCTGACCAAAGTAACCAGAGTAATCGGGCGGACGCGTCGGTCGAACCCATCGAATCGGCGGGCGTAGAAGTGGTCGCGGCCACACCTATTCCAGAGTATGTCAACGAATTGGTCACCCGAGCCAAACATGCCGCAGGCCGATTGGCTACGCTCTCGACTGCGGTGAAGAACCGGGCCCTTCTTGCGATGTCAGAGGCGCTGGAAGAGCAGAAGGATGCGCTGCTTGTCGCGAACGAACTGGATCTAGAGGCCTTCGGGACTGTGTCGGAGAAGAAGGCGATGGCGGACCGGCTGCGTCTGACGACCGGGAGGATCGTCGAAATGGCGGCAGGCCTGCGCGAGGTGGCTGCGCTCCCTGATCCACTCGGTGACGTGCCGAAGATGTGGACGAGGCCGAATGGGATGCAGGTGGGGCGCGTGCGGGTTCCGATCGGCGTCATTGGAATTATTTATGAGTCCCGCCCGAACGTCACGGCGGATTCCGCCGCCCTCTGTTTGAAATCCGGGAACGCCTGCGTGCTGCGAGGAGGGAGCGAGGCGATTCACTCGAATACGGCGATTGCGACGGTCTTATCGGAGGCGGCAGAGAAAGCCGGTGTCCCTGCCGGGGCGATCAGTTTTGTCGCGCGGCCCGACCGTGAACTGGTTCCTCTTCTGCTGAAGCAAGATCGCTATATCGACTTGATTATCCCGCGCGGCGGCGAATCGCTGATGCGGGTCGTCATCGAGCACGCCACGATCCCTGTCATCAGGCACGACGCAGGCATCTGTCACAGCTATGTCGATTCCGACGCCGATCCAGCCATGGCAGAGCGGGTCTGTTTCAACGCAAAGGTGCAGCGGCCATCGACTTGCAATGCGATGGAGACCCTCTTAGTCCATCAGGGCATTGCGCGTAACTGGCTCGCCCCCTTCATTGATAAGCTGGTGGCGGCCAAAGTCGAGGTCCGCGGGTGCCAGAAAACTTGTCAGCTGTCATCGTTGGCCAAACC
>DASVEA010000430.1:0-2829 GCA_036380815.1 Nitrospiraceae bacterium | reverse complement strand
GGTCCCGAGCAGAACGCGAATCGGATGAATCGGATCAGCGTTCTGACGTACAACACGTTGCACGGGCTGGAAGTGGGTCGTTACTCGGTCAGACCGGGTGAATCCGAAGAGGAGCATGCGGCTCGATTGGCGCTTCAAATCGAACAGATGACAGCAGCGGCGCCTGATCTGATGCTCCTGCAGGAAGTCAATCCTTTGCCGGGCAGGGCACGGATGTATGTGGATGGCTTGAAAAAGTCCGGTCTGGATTATGACGAAGTCCACCAGGTCGACGCCTGCGGAGTCCGCCTGATCGGAAATGTGGCGGTCGTACCAGGACTGAATAACGGCTTGGTGGTGCTTGCGAAAGCTCCTTTGCGGATTCGCAAACTTGAGGGACTCAAGCTCAGCGGTGGGATCGGGGGATGTCGGGATTCCACGGGCGTGCAATTTGGTGAACTGCGCTATGCTCTGATTGCAGAGATCGAGAACCCTGCTACCCAGAGGAAGATTCTGGCCGTCAGCCTGCACCTGCATTCCGGAATCGAGAGGGACGAATACTTCACGCAGCGCATCATTGTCGCACAGCATGAGGGGCGGATTCAGAATCAGGGTGAGGCTCGACAAATCCTTGCCGCTCTGGCAGAGGATCAGCAGCGAAGGCTCGAAGAATTGCGCACCTTGGTGCTAGAATTGCGGAGGCGTCAAACCGAGGGGCATTATGCTGGTGTCCTCGTTGGAGGCGACTTCAACTTCGAGCCCGACTCGCCTGAATATCGAACACTGCACGACGCCGGATTGAAGGATACGTACATGCTCGCTCCCCATACGGATGAGTTGCACTCCTATGATCCTCAGCAAAATCCCATTGCGCAGCATGAGGAGATGGCGCTGCCACCCGCGCTCAACTCGATCGTGCAGGCGATGCCTGAGGAGGAACGACAGAAGGTCATTGACGGTTATCGGCGTGGCCTTAGCATGAGCAGGCGTATCGACTTTATCTTTGCGATGCGTTCGGGGCCCGCCGATCCGAACGCCTGTCTCAGGCAGGAGCTATTCGGAAAGCCCAGTCCGGTCACGCTCGATGTCGGATCGGATCATTACGGCGTGTTGGACATCTACACGACAGACGGAAGCGACTGTTAATGAGTGGTGCAATCCCATCGAGCCGTCTGGTATGAAATTGAATCACGATTCTAAGGAGGCTACGATGCGCATCTGGCGTACCACTCTCTACCTGGCGATGGCATGGCTCTGCCTTCAGGCCTGTACAGCCATTGATGTGAAAACGGACTTCGATCCTTCGGCGGATTTCGCCAGCTTTCACACCTTTGCGCTTGCGGGTCTGACAGACATCACCAAAACAGGCCTCCTCGATAATTCTCTTACGCGGAAACGGATTGAGACGGCTGTCTCGAGAGAACTCACAAAGAAGGGACTCCGTGAAGTTAAAATGGACGAACGTCCGGACCTCTTGGTCCACTACTGGCTTGGCACGAAAGACAAGCAGCAAGTGCAGGGGACAAGCGGCCCGGCGTACTACGGCGGAGGGTACTACGGCGGGGGATACGGATGGGGAGCAGGTTACAGCACTGTCACAACCTATGAGTATACAGAGGGGACATTGGTCGTGGATCTGGTCGAGCCGATAAAAAAGGAATTGCAGTGGCGTGCGACGATGGTCGCGATTTTAGAGGATACGGCTCAGGAAAACGTAGAACTGGGCAACCAGGCGATTACTAAGGCATTTGAAAATTATCCACCCAAGAAGAAGACGCCGTAACAGCTAGTGGAGAGATAAACCCAACGTCTATTCCTTTATCCGTCGTCGTCCGTATAGAAGAGAATTCCTTCTGCGGACGACAGCTGGGGCAGGAGCCACAGACTTGCGAGAACCACGAACAGCACGATTGCTCGTCGCAGCAATGTAGAATTAGAATTGGTGTTCCGCTTAGGCATAGCAAACAAGACACAGGCGTGAATCTAAAGAGATACCTAAATTTATGGTTTAAAGTCGTAGCTGAACCCAAAGATAATGTTCGTGACAGTCGTCTTAAGACCGGTAACCGGCGGCAACGAGTTGAAACGGATATCGTATTCAAAGATCACCCGCCAGTTCTGCATAATTCTCACGCGGATCCCCTGGTAGGTAGCCTTCCTGAGCCGGAAGCCTGCGAGGCTGCGGCGCTCTGTGAGAACCCGCCGCAACCCCTCCACGATCAGAACACGCAATGTGGTGCGTTGTCTGGAGGCCAGCTTCCTGGCTTCCTTCATCAGCGTGTCGGGAATCTCCACGGTTGTCTTCATATGGATTTATGTAACATCACAGATGTCAGGCCATCAAGTGTATCGTTGGAACCAATCGGCATCCTCAGCAAAGCTGTGGCGCGCAATATTGCAGGCGGCCGGGGCAAGAGTGATCTGGAGACAGGCACAAACCATGTCGGATTTCGCCTGGGTCCCCCTCGCGGCATCAAGCTCACCGGTCGATCAAGACCGAGGCATCAACAACAATCACCGACCTTCTCTCTCCGCTCTGACGGCCTTAGCCGGAGAAACCGTGGGTGTGATAGAGGATCGGTGGGCAAGACGACTTTTCAATTCAGAGATCTTGAGGAGGCTGTCGAAATGGAATTCTTGAAGGTCCTCGCTGACACCAGGCGCTGGCGGATCGTCGACGGGACACTAACGAGTCGCCGTTACGGCGAGGCGGAACCCTAATGCATGGAGGAGCGCATCGAGACTTCTGAGTTCGGGGTTCCCACGCTCTGAGAGCATCTTGTATAGGCTTTCACGGTTGAGCTTGGCTTTCTCGGCGAGTTGCCCCACGCCCCCCTGGGCTTCGGCCAC
>DASVEA010000429.1:0-3441 GCA_036380815.1 Nitrospiraceae bacterium | reverse complement strand
AAAGAGACTGTCAAGATGATCTAACGCGGGGAAGGCTCGCTCAACCCGACGATCTTTGCTATGCTCAGACCCGTTGAGGGCGAGGCGCCTCTTACAATCTTGGAAGGCAATCATGTCGAGAAATTTGACTCACTGGCGGCTAAGTTGCGCGGTCATCCTACTCAGTCTGGTGTGGCCGATGGCGCCCGAAAGCAGTGCCGGGCCGCTGGATCAACTCACCGAGCTGACCGGCAAGGCTTCAGTCGTCGTCACGCTCAAAGGCCGCGACAACTTTTCGAGCGAATATCGCTACGACGTCAGTGTCAGAAACCACACGTCTGATCTGCTGATTGCCGACTCGCTAGTGATCGTCCTCGATAAGATTACCAACCTTGCAGGCCAAGACCAAGAAGGGTTGACAGGCGATTCCTTCCTCACCCGCTTTGATGTACTCGGACAAGACGGCGAAACCGACGATGGCAAACCATTTTTTCGCATTCCAGTCGGCCCAACCCCGGACCTTAGCCCACTCACCGACAGCCTCCCAGCCACTGTCCGCCTCAGGAACAAGGACTATCTCTCGATCTTCACACCTTCCTTTAGAGTGCTGGGGCAAAAACGTCCGCCGCCTGAACCAAAACAAACCCAGGCTGCCCCGGTTCAGCCAGGAGCCACTCCGACAGCACCCAGTCGTAACTCCGTCGACAAGCTGATTCAGCTATTGATCAAAAAGGGAGTGGTAACAGAAGAAGAATGGCGCAAGGCTAGCCAGCCATGACGGATCCAACGTGCAAAGCCTGCCAAGGTAGCTGGCCGAAAGAAGACCATTTCATCGCTGACCTCGGCCTCTCCAAGGCCTACCTGCATGAGGATCAATTCTTCCCCGGCTGGACCGTCGTCGTCTTCAAACGTCACGCGACCGAGCTATTTCATCTGGCTCCCACGGAACGGATTCAGCTGATGGAGGAAGTGAACCAGGTCGCCAAAACCCTTGCGCAGGTCTATGAGGCCAGGAAGATCAACTATGAACTACTCGGCAACCAACTCCCCCACATCCACTGGCATGTGATTCCCCGACTGGCCAACGACCCGGCCCCACTTGAACCAGTGTGGCGGGTGCAGCATGAACCCATGTTCCGTTCAGGGCCGGATCTCCAGAGTACGGTTCAGCGCCTGCAGCAGGCCATTCAGAACGCTCGCTGAATCACGAATCGCCGCTCCCATCAATGAATCTCACCCGGCCCACCGGCATCGATTCGGTGATATAATGCAGTCCATCTTTGACAACAGATCCGGAGGGTCACAGGTTTCCGATGCGTCGTCGATTGGTACTCGTGACCCTCATCTTCACGTCCTTCATCGCTCGGTTCCCCGTCCATTCATCGTTTGCGCAAGCGCCTGAGAACGCGACTCCCCCAGCAGTCGAGTCCTCGCCGCCGTCTTCCGAAACCTCACCTGCTCCAGTGCCTACGGATGAGCACCGGCTCCCCGAACTCTTGCCGCACGAGCGGGAAGACGCCGTGATGGCGCTGGGTGAGTTGCGCAGCGCAGTCCTGGTGTCGCCGGACAACGCGGATGACCGGCTGAAGTTGGCACAAGGGCTCTACCGAATCGGCGATCTCGACGCGGCCATGGATGAATGCCGCATGGCGCTCAAGCTCGAGTCACACAACGCCAACGCCTATCTACAACTCGGTGTCACACTGATGGCCAAACAAGATGGACATGCGGCTGCCATAGCCTTGAAGGAAGCCATCCTGCTTGATCCTGAACTCACACACGCGCATTACAGCTTGGGCAGCGTCCAGTACTCGCTGGGCCATCTCACGGCCGCGATCCAATCCTATCGTCGAGCCTTGGATCTGCAGCCGAACTTTCCCGACGCCCGCTATCGTCTTGCGCTGGTCTTGAAGCTGACGAATCGTCATAATGAAGCGGCGCAATTTATGGAGGAAGCGGCGACCGGCGGGGTTCCGCAGGCGCAGTACTTCATGGGAAACGCCTATCGCAACGGACAGGGCGTCGAAAAGAATCTGGCTTTGGCGATCCGCTGGTGGACCAAGGCCGTCGAGTTCGGCCAGCAGCGCGCGGCGGAATCCCTTTCACTGCTCCGCCGCCAAGCGCTATCGCCTGACCAGCCTGAGCGCCGTCGAAAAGACGCGATCGAGGCCTTCAAAGAGTATCGCGACGAACTCTGGGCTGACTACCCGGATGCAGACAGGAACAACCCTAGCGAATCATTGGGCATCGCACTGCTCAAAGATAGTCAAAACTCCAACGGAGTCACAGCTCTGTTTGCCGAGGCCTATGCACTGAGCGAGACTGCGCACGACGAACTGGCGCGCCTGTATGAAACAGGCCTCGATACCCGCCTCGTTCAATTCGATAGGCGCATCCTGACGTGCTTTGCAACCACCGCTGCCGATGGTTTCATCCCGTCAAAGAAATCGTTGGCACGCATCTATGGCAAAGGCCTCGGTACCACGCCAGATTCTCAGAAAGTTAAGGCGATGCTGAAGGGGCTTTCCAAGCAGGAAACGAAAGAAGTCCTGGACGAGATTGCGGGGCGCTAGCGAAGTTAGGAAATTGTCATGCTCGATGCCTCACGCCTGTGGCGACAATTTCTCAGCTCCTCCTGGCTCCAAGCTGGTGCCATGGGGTTGCTCGCGACTGTCCTGGCGTTCGGCCTGTTGGCTGCAGCCTCAACCACATTCACAGCTCTAGACTGGACCGCGTACGATTTTTGGTTGACCGATCGCGCACCCATCCCGGTAAGCCCGTCCCTTCTCATCGTCACACGGGATCCGGCCAGCGAAGAAGAGTTCGGTACCGGGCCATGGGACCGAGCAATATTTGCACGCCTACTGACCAGCGCGCATGAATCCGGAGCCCTCGCGATCGGCCTCGATCATCGCCTCGACCATGCCGGCCCGGCGCAGCTCGGCGGGGCCGCGAGCGATGCCCTGCTGCTGGAAGCCCTAAGCACCGCCGGCCCCATCGTCGCGGTGCAGAGCCCTGACGCGACGTTTGCCTCGGACACAACGATTGCGGGCCATCTGCTGGTCACGACCCATTCCGATCACGTCGCACGAGCGGTGCCTGTAACGGCAACCGGTGACAGGCAATCAGTTCCAGCCTTCGGGATTGCACTGTACGAGGCATTTCAACAACAGACCTCACGGACGAAGCCGTCTCTTTCGGAAGGCATGGCCCCGCTCTTGGTCAATTATGTCGGCAATGGGACGATCAATTCCTTCCCAACGGTTCCTATTTCATCCGTCTGGAATGCCATCGAGCATCACGAACGCGATCGGCTCACCGAGTGGTTCAAGGGCAAGGTCGTCGTGTTTCTTCCAAACCCGAACGCAGGGGGAAGCTCGCTCTTGCCCACGGGACAGACGGTCACCCGCCCGGTGGTCCATGTCCACGTCTTGAATATGCTGCTGACCGACAACCGGCTTT
>DASVEA010000428.1:0-4401 GCA_036380815.1 Nitrospiraceae bacterium | reverse complement strand
ACCTCTTGCGGCGACTTTGCCTCGAACGACTCACCCCAGGCTCTCAGTTCTTCTTCTGATGAGATATTTGCCATTGGTTCTTTCTTCTTTCACTCACGCTTCAAGCGGCGAGAGGGATGATTCCCGACTGCGCGCGACTTTCTCACCCGCCCACCCACTGGCAGATATTTTTCACCCACCCGACCCTCCGATTGCTTCGCAATCGATTTCCCGGGACGTGCCAGTAGCCCGGGCGAGGGCCTTCCAATTCCTCTATTTCTCTATATCTCTCTTTAGGGGAGTGGCCGAGGCTGACCTTTACTGCGCGCATCGAGCGACCACTGTTTCATCGTGGGGGCTCTGCGAGCAAGAAGGGCACCTGGCCGCTCCCCTCTCTTCTTCTGAGGCCGCGCGTTGCGCGAGCAAGGGAACATCCTTCCGCCGCGCTATTCTACTTTTTCGACCAGAATCCGATAATGCGCCGCGACGGCTTCGAGTGGTTCCTGCAGCAACAACTTATGCCCGTCGTTTTTCAAGCTCAGGGGTACGTTCTTAATGGGTTCCCCCGCATCGAGCCAGACTTCCAAACGTTCCCCCGCATCCATCATCTCCAGTTTCAGCTTGGTCTTCACATAATTCATCGGACAGGCCACGCCGCGCAGATCATAGACCGGCGCGACGGACGTAGCAGGGGCAGTCACAGGAGATACAACCGGCTTGACCTCTGGCATCGTGCTGGTCGTGGCCACCGCTGCCTTGCCCGCCGGCGCCAATTTGAGATCTTTGCCCATCTCCTCCGTGGCGGCACGGCAGGCATCGACGAACCCTTTGGCAAAGTCCATCTTGTCGCGGGCCGATTCGCCCGTTGTGTCCCTGGGTCCTAAATCCCCCACCCGCTTCCTCAGTTCCCGATACAGCGCTGGCACGATGCCCTTTTGTGCAATCCGGCTGTCAAACTCGATGAAGGTCTCTGCGTCTGTCGAAGGTTCAAGTCCTTCCGTCACAAGCAGGGCCTTGGCAGCGGCCAACACGGCGCGATAGGACTTGTTCACCGAGACGGAATATTGATGGTTATCGACAAGCAGCTTCGCCTGATAGAGCTCTTGGTCGGCTTCGAGAATGCCGTTCTCGATCATCTCGAGCGCGCCACCTGCGCACTCGCCTGGCCCGAGATCCTCCAAGACAAACTCTTCTTCTCCTTCCCAGTCGTAGTAGAACGTCGAATCATCCTGAAAGGACGGAACGATGGTGTAAGGGATCAGCTCCTCCTTGAGTTTGACCTTGCCGACACGATCGATGAAGGCCGGCAGCCCTTCGCCGGAGAGGCGGTCACGCCGGTACACGTCAATCAAGTGCGTGATCGCCGCCGACACGCTCTTGGCCGGCAACTTGACCACCATCTGTCCGATCTTCGCTGTCCCGTTGACCTTCCCGCCCAAATGTAACTCATAGAAGGGCGCGACATGCTCGCCAATGCGTTTGCCCACTCCATGCAAACCGATCGTGGCGATATGGTGCTGGGCGCAAGAGTTGTGGCAACCGCTAATCTTGACCGTGACATCCTTCAAATCCTCGGGGACCCGCCCAGCCGGAAAAACCTCTGCCAACGCTCGCGCCAGCCCCTTGGAGGACGTGATCCCCAAGCCACACGTGTCGGTGCCGGGACAGGCAATAATATCTTCGACCAATTCGGCGCCGGGATCAGCCAGGCCCTGTGCGGCCAAGTCGGCATAGAGGTCGACGATGCGCGACTCCGGTATCCATCGAATGATCATATTCTGATTGATCGTCGTCCGAATGTTGCCATTGGAATATCGATCCGCAAGATCGGCGATGAGCAGCATCTGCTCTGCCGTGAGATCACCCATAAATAATTTGGTCACTGCGGCGACATAGCCCTCTTGCTTCTGACGCACTACGTTGGTGCGTCGCCACATCTCAAACGGCGTCTCCACTGCCGCACCCTGGACATGCCCATTGGTCTGCACCATTGCCTGCTTCGAGCCATTCGACGTCGGCATGATTAAGGGAATGGGTTCATCCGGATATGAAAGTAATTTGATTGGTTCATGGGTCGGACGGGCATGTCCCATCGACACGTAAGCCTCTTCCCAGCGACGTTTGAACTCCTCGAAACCCAGCTTTTCAATCACAAACTTCATTCGGGCCTTCGTGCGATTTTTTCGATTCCCTAAGGTGTCGAACACCCGAATCACGGCTTCCACGCTCGGAATGAGTTCATCCATCGGGGTGAACTCCCGAAGGACCTGCGCGAGCCGGGGGGCTGAACCGAGACCACCGCCTGCGACCATTCGAAAGCCGATGGCTCCATCCGCACGCTTGGCTGCGAGTAGCCCGATATCGTGAATCGGTGTGAGCGCGCAGTCTTGCTTGCAGCCTGAGAAGGCAATTTTGAATTTGCGTGGGAGGCTCTGGTTGAGCGGATTCCGCAAGAGATGGAGCGCGACGGTTTTTGCATAGGGCGTCACGTCGAACACTTCCCCCTGGCAGATCCCTGCGAGGTGACAGGCCGTCACATTGCGGACCGTGTTGGCACAAGCCTCTCTGGTGGTCAAGCCGACTTCAGCCAACCCGCGCATGATGGTCGGCACATCCTTTAATTCGACAAAATGCAGCTGGATATCCTGGCGCGTGGTCACATGCCCGACACCGGTGGCATATTGCTCGGCCAATTCTGCAACCCGGCGAAGCTGATTCGACGTCAGTCCACCGAAGGGGATTTTGATACGGACCATCTGGACACCGGCTTGCCGTTGGCCGTAAATGCCGTACTGGAGTCGGAAGGGCCTGAACAGATCGACCGAGACCTCGCCTGAGACCATGCGCATCGCCTCAGCTTCGAAGGTCTCGATCTCCTCGACAACGGCAGGAGGAATGGGCTCTGTCTTGATTGGAACAGTACTGAGTGGTATGAGACTCATAAGTGACCTCAAATGTGGTACATCAACGACCGCTCTTGCTCGAGCACTCGTTGCTGCCCGGCTAAGTCCTCCACGCTGATGGCTTCGAGCACATGGCGCTCCGCTTGATAGACCTGCTCCCAAACCTTCCCAAGCAGAAGTTCCGGTTTGCTGAGTCGTCGCCCCTGTGCACGGCCAGCTCCGCCGTTCGGGAGTGAGAGCGGACCATCAAGTGCCTCGAGGATCTCGACGACCGATACCTCGGACGGTTTCTTCGAAAGCACGTACCCCCCGTGGGCTCCTCGAAGGCTCGACACAAGACCGGCCTTTTTCATCCCATGAAGAACCTGTTCAAGAAAGCGGGCGGGGATGGCCTGTCGCCGTGCAATTGATTTCGCTTGGACAGGCGCGGTCCCGAGATGCATTGCTATGTCGACAGCCGCCATGATTCCATAGGTTGCTCTGAGAGATACCTTCATACATGAGTATTCCGGTAGGAATTAAAGTACATGTCGTGTTTTATACTCCCTGAAAGGCCCTGCTGTCAAGCTACCTCTCACTGACGGTCCCGAGAGCGTTGTCTTAGCGGGATGCTGAAACAGTTCTCCAACATACATAAGAAGACCGCTGTTTGGTTTGTCTGGTTTTTTAGGTTGAACGAAACTAACCAGATGAACCAAATCAACCAGATGGACCAGACAGACCGGGTTTGTCTCAGACGTGCGATCCCTCGAAGCTCTCGCGTGCCACCATTGCTATTCCGCTACCTGTTCGAGAGCTTCGCCTGCACTACCCGGACACGAATCTGTCGAGAGGACTGAGGGTCATTCACACCGGTCTCAAGAGATTGGCACGGAACGGAGGTAGTCGGACCTATGGAATGTCTCGATCGAGACATCGATCCTCACTCGTTGAAGCAAGATCGCGTATCCGGCAAAAGAAGACTCTCCTGTTCCCTGTGCTCAAGCCAACAAGAACTGCTCCCTCTATATTTTCCTGGTTGACATCAAATTGGCTCTGGGCAATAATCCGCACCACTTCTTCATTTTTCTCCTGGAATCTTCATGTCGCCTACATCATCCGTCTTTAGTATTTTGGTGTTGAGCGGTGATACGGACATCCAGAGTCAGTTCAAGCACGCGTTCAATGGTGCTTCCGTGACTGCGGCGAAATACGCGTCCACGCTGCCGAAGGACGTGACGCGTCGCACGTTTGATGCGGTCATCGTCGAATTGAAACCAGGCTCGCCCAGTGGAACCGCCGCCATACCCACCAACATCGATCTTACGCGCACATTGGTCATCACCGGTTCTCGCACTGTGCTGAAACGAACCTCGAAGCTTATGCAAGTGATGGCGCGGAAGAATGCTTCGGGAGCGAACGGAAAAGATGCCCTATCCCTTGAGGACTATCTCGAATGGAAGATGGGAGATTTCGTGAAAGGGATGCGAGACGGTTCGGGGCGGAACTTGCATCCCATGTTGATCAACGCCATTGAGCG
>DASVEA010000427.1:0-8783 GCA_036380815.1 Nitrospiraceae bacterium | reverse complement strand
GCGCCAGCTCCGATGCCAACGGTGATCCGCTCACGTACCGTTGGTCACTGACCACCAAGCCGACCGGCAGCGCCGCAGTCCTGTCGAGTCTCACCAACGTGTCGCCGAGCTTTACAGTCGACAGCGCCGGCACCTATGTCGTGCAACTCATTGTGAACGATGGCATCGTGAACAGTGCACCCAATACCGTGAACATCACCACCGTGAATGTCGCGCCGGTGGCCAATGCCGGCCCCGACCAAGGCGTCACGGCCCTGGGATCGCTCGTCATTTTGGATGGTAGCGCCAGCTCCGATGCCAACGGTGATCCGCTCACGTATCGTTGGTCACTCACCGCCAAGCCGCTCCGCAGCGTCGCGGTGCTGGCGAATCCCACCAGCGTGACGCCGATCTTAACCGCCGACTTCCCCGGCACCTATACGGCCCAGCTCATCGTCAACGATGGCACCGTGAGCAGTGCACCCAATACCGTGAACATCTCCGTGAACTTCGTAGACCCCAGGTCAGATTTCTAAGTGGCCAGAGCAACCTCTTGAATTTCAAAGCACAGAAGGAGGCCACAATGGGGCATTGATCATTCCGCCGATCGACGTGTTCCATGAGTCCCTCTCATCGGTTTCGGATTGATCGGTTCAACCAGCTTCCGAAGGAGGCAGTGAGAAGAAAGGTCCCGCCAATGCCTGCTACTCCGGTCGATTCACCAAACCGCTCTGTGACTTGGCCGAACACGCTAATCCCACTGATGGCGGCCGTCATTGCGCCTGTGCCGTAGAGTCCGAGCACGCGTCCCACCATCATTCGTGGCGTCAGCTCTTGCACGATCCCCCAGGCGATCGGAGTAAAGGCTCCCATTCCTCCTCCAATCACCATCATGAGGAGACTGACCAGGTAGATGTCTTTCGTCCAGACGAGCCCCCCAATCGCCAGGCCACTCAACGCACTCGTCCAGACGATGATCTTGATCCGGTCGGCGAGCGAGAGTCCCGTGAACCACAGGAGCACGATCGACATGACGAGCAATCCGACTCCCAGGGCAGACCAAAGGTAACCCACCTCGACCGGCCCCAGGCCCAACAGCTTATTGGCAAAGACCGGAAACAACGTCGTCAGGGCGCTGGCACCGAATCCATAGCATGCCGCGGTCAGGATCAGCAGCAAAATGATTCGTTGTTTGGTTACAACGAAGGCCAGTCCCTCTGTAAGATCGTGCCACAATGAACCCCCAATCGTTTTTGGTCCAGCAGATGGGTGTGCTGTTCCCAGGCGCACTAACCCGAGGCAGAGCGCAGACACGAGATACGTGACCGCGTTCAAACAGAGCACTTCCTGCGAACCGAACAGGGCAATCCCCATCCCGCTCAGCGCCGGACCGAAAATGATACCCAGACTGGTCGTGCTTTGGATCAGCGCATTCGCTGCCGTAAATTGCGCGCGCGGAACGACCAGCGGCACCGACGACGTCAGCGCAGGACTAAACGTCGCCATCGCCACCGCATCGATGAGGACAAGGATATACAAGAGATTGACCGTGAAGGTGTCGGTTGAAACGGCGCATGGAATGATGCCGATCAGCACCGCTCGAAATACATTCGCTCCGATGAGGAAGAATTTTTTCGGCAACCGGTCCACATACACACCGATAAAGGGACCGAGCACGATGGGTGGGATCGTATGAAGGAGTCCGATGATGGTGGTTTTCACCGGGGAGCCGGTAATCGAATACACGAACCAGAGGAGGGCAAGGTTCGAGATGCCGTCCCCGACTTGAGACACCAACTGACTGAGCCAGATTAAACCGAAATCTCTCGTCAGGAGCAGGCGGCGGTGGATCACGACGGGGACCTTGTCCTGTGCAACGTTGCGCGCAGAGGTGAGACCCGTTGTGAAGATGACCGCGGGTTTCATCCCTCACTCTCTATCCTGACCTTATCCGTCTTCACCGCTTTCACTCCTGGAACCTGCTTGGCCGCTTCTGCAGCCTCCAACACAATGACTTGGAATCGTACGGCGCCGCTGAGCGACACCACTCCTTGTTCCGTCTTCACGTCGAAATTGGCGGCCGTTACGGTGGCACTTTTGGCAAATCGCTCTTTGACATGTCGAGTAATGATGTCGTCTTGTTTGTGCGTGATAGCCTCCAACAGTTCTTTGACCACCTCCAACTTGTTCGACACAGATTTCACGGTCGGTACCGTGCTCGCAATGTCCGCCGCCGCGGCTTTTTCCGCTTCGCTAGACACTTTCCCCGCAAGCGTGACCTCGTCCGACCCCGCTTCCACTTCGATCTCGTATGGAAAAAGGCGGGGATCTCCCAGCAACGCAAGTTTGACCGTCAGGATCAGCGAGGACACGGATTTCCTGCCTGTCCCTTCTTTCCCCTTTTCTGCCCCCTCTTCTCCACTTTCTTTTTTTGTCTTTGACTCATCACTCTTGGGTGTGGGCGTATTCGACTGAACAGGATTCGATTCCTGAGCAGGCGACTCGGCGGGAGGCAATTCTTTAAGTGGCTTAACAGGAACCTTCGAGTCCGCCCCTTTGCTCTGATCGGCGGAAGGCTGAGCTGATGTGTTCGAACGCGGCTCACTCTGTACCAGTCTCGGACTCGCGAGCTGGCTCATGAGCAGGGCACACTGGCAGATCGCCAGAACGGCCATGCCCGGTACAAAACCGTTGCGCCTGAGCTGCGACCGTTTCACATCTCTCCCCTTCATTTCCATCGAGATCAGCCTAGCCTGGAATAGTCAAGTATACATGGTACGTCATCTCTAACTCAGCTGGACTTCATCTTGGACCTCGCATGCCCGTTCATGTACACAGGCTGGCCGACATGGCCTTCATGACGAGGCGATGGAACGCGGCCACATGCAGACCCTCGTTTCACGCCTCACGTTTCACGGGTCATGAAGCGGGCCGAGTACGATGCAGCTGATTGCGGATCGCTCGTCATCGTGGAACGGTCAATGTCGGACAGGTTCCTAGGGAAGGACACGCGATAGAACCGGCTCACGCCGGCATGAAGTCGGAAGCGACCGTTTTGAACGGCTGTCGTCGACTGAACGCAGCTGCGACAGCTGCAGTGCCCAACAACAGGACTCCGATACCTATAAGGCTCGCCGAAGGTCCAATGACATCCGTCGCCCACCCAAATCCTGCCATCCCGGCCATAGCGGCAGCCATCGCGCCTGTGCTGAAGGTTGTAAAGACACGGCCTAAGAGATGTTCGGGCGTCAATTCTTGCAACATCGCCCAGACAATCGGCGTAAACACGGCGGTGCTGCCACCGAACACAATGATGAGGGCAGCTGCCATAACAGGAGCCTGTAGCATGCCGAGCGTACACACCGCGACGGCGCCGACCGCCATAGCAGCGGAAATCAACAGTAGACGGTTTTGAAGATCTCCCTGTTTGATCCAAGCCAGCCAAAAAGATGCAGCCAGCATGCCGATCCCGAGTGATGACCACAACCACCCGAGTTCAACGGGAGTCGCATCGAGATGTTGTGTTGCAAACACAGGCAGCAAGAAAATAAAGGAGCTCGCGCCAAAACTGAAGAGCGTAGCGGTGAGCATGAGCAGGAGCACAGTCCGATGCTGAAGGAAGACAAACCGAAATCCAACCACAAGATCCTGGAGGATTGTGGGTTTGTCGACCGATCGCACGCTCACACACAGCGTTTCCTGCAGACGGATCGGCATGAGGCACAAAGCCGACACCAAGAACGTCGCCGCATCGAAGTAGAGAACATTTTGAGCTCCGATCATAGCAATTCCCACCCCGCTGACTACCGGTCCGATCAGAAGGCCGATATTGGTTGTACTTTGAATCAACGCATAGGCGGCGGTCCGTTGAGGGCGAGGCGCGAGAAGCGGAACGGCCGACGCTAACGCCGGACCAAACACCGTGGAGACAATCGACGTCGCGAAGACGAGCACGTAGAGGCGTTCGAGCGTCAAGGCCCCCATGGTGTACAATAAAGGGATGAGCAGGACCAGCCCCGTGCGGATAAGATCCACCCAGATCAATACCGGCTTTTTCTTCATCCGATCGAGATAGACACCGATGAGCGGGCCAAAGATTAACGGCGGAATGGTCTGGAGTAATCCGATGATCGCCATCTTGAAGGCCGACCCCGTCAGTTCATACACGAACCACAACAGGGCCACCTTGTTCATGCCGTCGCCGATCTGGGAAATGACCTGGCCGGAAAACAATAGACCGAAATTCTTTGTCCTCAGCAACTCCCATCCGGATCCTGCCCGGCCTTCCATCATCTTGTCGCTGTCCACCACGGTGAAACCTCCTCGTAGTCCTCAATCATAGAATGCTCGTGCCTGCGCATTTGAATAGGCATGATCTTGTTCTCCTAGCGGCCTGGTGAATCATGGCTCGAGTAGTATAACCGAAATTGTCTGTCCTGCGGGTGAAATCTTTGCTTCGATCTTATCCCCTGGGCTGACCCTGTTCCTGACCTTGGTATTATCGTCGAGTTCGAGATGCACCTCTTTGCCAGATTGATCGGTGATGACATAGGATTTGTCCATGATATCGAGCGTGGCATCGCCTTGGTGATCCTTCGTCATCTGAAACTCACCGACAACCTTGGACACTTCGCCTGTCACAATTTTCAAATGTGAGGATTCGGAAGGCAATAGAGTTTCCGCCTGGGCTCCCAGAGCCGCTATGAGGCCCACACTGCCGATTGCCATGGCCAAACTTGTCGATTTTATGAACTCCATATGGCACCACCTTCTGAAGATGGGAGAACCTAGTTCTTGTCCTCTTCCATCCGGAGCATGATCCATGTTTACGCACTGGTCGATAACACAGGCCAGGAGGTGTAACTCGTGCTCTCTGCCTCTTTTTTGTCGGTCATACCAATCACGCGCTCATACAACCGGACATAGTCTTGCGCCATTCGTTCCACTGTGAACCGCTGCTCGAAGGTCGAGCGGCATCGTCCACGGTCGATTTCAGGAATACGGTGAATGGCCGCCGTCATCTCGTCGAGTCCCTCGCAGACGAATCCGGTAACGCCGTCCTCAATGATTTCAGGAATGGACCCACGCCGATAGGCCAGCACAGGCGTTCCGCAGGCGAGCGCTTCGATCAACACAAGGCCGAAGGGTTCAGGCCAGTCATACGGGCAGAGTAACGCGGTGGCATTACCCAGAAATTCATCCTTCTCGGCGTCGGTGATCTCACCAAGATACTCAATTAATGGATCAGCGAGCAGCGGCTCGATTTCGGTGTGAAAGTAATCCTGATCTGCCGGATCAACCTTCGCAGCAATCCGCAACGGAATCCCGACCCGCTTGGCAATCTCAATGGCATGATCCGGTCGCTTCTCGGCGGCAATACGCCCTAGAAATGCCAAATAGGCCCCAGGTTTCGGATGAAAGCCATAGAGATCGCTCGGCAAACCATGGTAGATGGTGGCCTGCCAATTTGCCCAGGAGACAGGCTTCCGCTGGGCATCCGAAATCGACACGATCGGCAACTCTCTATACTCACGAAACACCGGCTGCAGTTCGGGGAGGTCAAGCCGACCATGGAACGTGGCCACCGTCGAGGTCGGATTCCGCCGCGCGAAAGGAAAGCCCATGAAATCCAGATGGGAGTGAATGATGTCGAAGTCCCTGGGTTTTCCCAATCCCTGCTCCATCTGCATCATCATAGGCGCATCGCGGTTGAAGATCCCCTTGTTCAGACGGAGCGCATGATTGCAGACCGATTCTAGACGAGCGGTTGTGACCGAATCGCCGCTCGCAAACAGGGTCACGTCGTGACCGAGCCGAACCAGTTCTTCGGTGAGGTAGGACACGACCCGTTCCGTTCCTCCATAGAGTTTCGGAGGAACGCTCTCCCACAAGGGTGCAACCTGGGCAATTCTCATCGTACTATTCCTTTCATTATTTCATCATTGAAGTTACCAGTCGAAGGGCAATCACTCGTTCACATGGAATCACATCGGCTTCGATTTTTTCGCCGGGAACCAAGAGCCGTCTCGCTTTGAATTTTTATCGATTTGGAGATACTTTAGCCTCCCGGAGATGTCTTTGACAAGGTACACGTCGCCCTTGGTAGTCAACAGATCGCCCTTGATCGTTTGAGGCGACGTGTCCAGCTGAGCCATCGCGCTGGGAACAACGAGGCTTAGACTGAACAGCAGAACGATCATGCAACTATTTATTCTAGACATGGTGTCACTTTGCCATATTCGACGCGGCAGTGACGGCTTCCTAACTGGCCACGAGCGAAGACCGCCAGGTAGCCGCCTATTACGAGTCCTGATAAAAACGAAAACATGAGGATGGAGCCGGGCAACCCCCGGCTCCAAAGCATGAATCGATTTCCCGCCAGCGTCCGTGGAGCAAGATGCACGCATGCTTCTGCACCCAGCCACGCAGACTTGATTTGGCCAGGGTCGGCTATCATCTCGCGAACGGTCGCTGACGGCATGAACATCGCTTGAAGCTCTTTTCGCAAGTGGAGGACACTCCGGGAAACGTCAGAAACTCCCTTACGTAGCAAGGTCTCCGACAATTCGAATCGTTCCCGGCACGATGATCCGATTGCTACTCATGGTCGACGAAATTTTCTGCTCGGCACACGACTTTGACGGCTGTTTTTCCCGCCTCCCGCAACATTTCGTAGGACCGGATGCGCGCCTGCTTGCCCGGATAAATCGATGGCCCCGCAATTGCACACCGCCGTCCACCATATCAATCCTAAATGACGATAAATCTTGGTTCAAATCTATCAAACTAGACGGAAGCAGTCTGGTCAAAATTGCTCAACTTAATGCATGAGCAGCTAACTTTACGCTCGCTCAACTCGAAATCAACGAAAACTCAGGCCCTGCCTCCGATGGAGGTCGCGCCTCCAATAAAGTGATCCGTCACCACTAGCCCAGCACAACGTTCGCATCTCATGATTTCTAACTTTCAATTGACGTATCGTGCTCCTCTCTCAACACCCTGTAATTTACATTCCAGTTGCCTGACCCGGTAAAGTACTCTCTTGCACCTGCTGAACGGCAGAGAGCAATGCTTCATTCCGAAACGGCTTCTGCAGCACGGTCAGCGCGTAGGTCTGCTGGGGACCAAGATGTGCGAGCAGACGACGGCACAGTTCCTCTGCTTCCTGCAGACTCATCAAGACGATCGGCAAAAATCGTCGTCAGGTTGAAGCACGCCGAGCCAGACCAGTTCTTTCGCTGGCACGGTCGTGTCAATATCCAGAATCACGGCGCTCAGAGAATCGAAGCGCTCAACTTCGCCTAGTAACGTTTTTACGAAGATCACCTCATACCCGCTGTGCCGTAGCACTTCTTCGATGACAGCACCCAACACGACATGTGCCTCGACCAGAAGAATGCGACGACAGGCGATAGAGAAAGTCATGGTAGGCATCGAGGAGAGCCGGTAATTTGGTCGTCAGATTTCGATCAGCTTCGACCAGCACCTGGCGAGAGACAGTCAGCTCGACTACGCCGATCTCGAACAGTCGCAGAGCTTCGTTCGCACCCCCGGTTGGAGACAGCAGACCTGCGATCAGCTCACTGGTGTCGAGGAACGCACGCCAGGGTTTACGTGCCATACCGATCTTTGTTATATCGTGTTCCCTGGCCCTTCAGATCATCGATCACATCATCCACACGGAGGCCGCGTATCTTCAACTCCCGATGCGCCTCTTACGCGAAGTTATCCACGTGTAACGAACGTGGCGTCATCAAGAGCACATTACCGGACTTGACCACTGTCAAGATCGCTTCCTCGTCGAGGTGCGAATCTTTGCGCAGCGACAGCGGAATCGTCACTTGCCCTCGCCCCCGTACTTTGACCACCGCCATACGTCACCTCATTCTGATTTACCCGCAGCACCCACCTGCGAAGACCTGCCGCTGCTGAGAGGCATGCCAGCAGCGCTCACAGAGTTCGACGGTTGAATGGGTTATCCCGTCGTTGCAGGCAATTCGTCGCTGGACCACCGTTCCACAGTCAGAACAGGCGCCGACGATTGGCCTGTCCGTCCTACGCTCTTGGGTCAGCATGGGACACCATTTTTGTGTTCGGACGAGCGCGCCGATTGCAGACGGCTGACATGAACTCCTGCCCGCCTTTGAGACTCGCTAGATTCCGCCACAACCGAATCGGTAGGGGCTCCGCCTTGGCCCGATACAACTCCCCTTGCATCTCACGCAACCGGCCATTCAAAGAATCAACCGTTCGTTCCAAGTCAACGAGCCGGTCTTTCCCAAAGGACTTTCCTATTGTGAGCATATTGTCCTCCCTCCTCTAACAGGATGCTGAAAAAGTCCGCCAGCAGCGTTCTCGCATTGTTCAGACTCTCAACGTACCCCAAGGGTACGCCTCAGCCCTTCACTCGCTGCGGCCTTGCTGAACGGCCTTTTTGAGCATCCTGCGAAAATGTTCTCTTATTGTGCCCCACGCACAGTCCATCGAAGTCCTCGCGTATCACAATAGTTTTTCTCCAACCTGCTAATTACACCGTACAATGCCGAATTACGCCGATGAGAATGCCTTCGATATGAAACATATCTGACGGTCGCACGATAATCGGCTGCATCGCCGCGTTCGCAGGATGCAGCTCAATGTGTGCGCCTTTCTTGAAGTAGGTCTTGATCGTCGCGTCATAATTGACCAGCGCAACGACGGTCTGCCCGTTCCTGGCCGTCTCCTGTTTCCGCACCACCACAAGATCGCCGGGGAGAATGCCGTCTTCTTTCATGGATTCCCCTTTGACGCGGAGTGCAAAGGTA
>DASVEA010000426.1:0-4409 GCA_036380815.1 Nitrospiraceae bacterium | reverse complement strand
ATTTCCCGTGTCGAGGATCTGCGGGCTGTGCAGGCGCTTGGTCCAAAGGTTGAAGGCGCGATTGTGGGGAAGGCGTTGTACGACGGCAAACTAGATTATCGGGCCGCTCTTGCGGCTCTTGGTGCTGAGTAAGGGCCAGGCGTGAGGAATTCTTTGCTGACATTTTCGTTTCACGTTTCACGTTTCACGTTTCACGAGTTTTCATGTTGACCAAACGCATTATCCCCTGCCTCGATGTCAAAGACGGCCGCGTCGTCAAAGGCGTGAGCTTTGTGAATTTGCGCGATGCGGGAGATCCGGTCGAAGTGGCAACCGTCTACGATCGCGAAGGAGCCGATGAACTCTGTTTCCTGGACATCACCGCCTCTCATGAGAACCGTAAGACCATCATTGACGTGGTCGAGCAGACGGCGGCTCGGGTGTTCATGCCGCTGACTGTCGGCGGAGGAGTGAGAACGCTCGAGGACATCCGGGCGCTGTTGAAGGCGGGGGCGGATAAGGTGAGCATCAATACGGCGGCAGTCCAACGGCCTGAATTTGTGAGGGAAGCGGCGGAGCGATTCGGGACGCAATGTATTGTCGTGGCGATCGACGCGAAGCGTCGCACTGCGCCGGCGGCGGGGTGGGAAGTGTTCACCCATGGCGGCCGGAAGTCGACCGGTCTCGACGTCGTCGAATGGACGAAGTCGATGGCGCAGTATGGAGCAGGTGAGATATTGCTCACCAGCATGGATCAAGATGGGCAACAGCAGGGCTATGACCTCGCGTTGACAGCCACCGTGTCAGAGGCTGTGTCGATTCCGGTGATTGCGTCGGGCGGCGTGGGGAAGTTGGACCACCTCTTTGACGGATTCGTCAGGGGTAAGGCCGATGCGGTGCTGGCCGCGTCTATTTTCCATTTCCGAACTCACACGATTCCTGAGGCGAAAGCCTATCTTCGTCAGAAAGGATTGGCGATTAGGTAATGGATGTAGGGCAATTGAAATTCGATGCGCAGGGGCTGATTCCGGCAGTCGTGCAGGATTGGCGGGATGGCACGGTGTTGATGGTGGCCTTCATGAACCTGGAAGCATTGCTAAAGACCGTCGAGACGAAGACCGTGCACTTCTGGAGCCGGTCGCGCCAGACCTTATGGGAAAAGGGTGAGACCTCCGGTCACAGGCTGCAGCTCAAGGACCTGTTTCTCGATTGTGACGGCGATGCCCTTCTCGTGAAGGTCGAGCCGGTCGGCCCGACGTGCCACACGGGAGAGCGGGCCTGTTTCTTTTCCCGTTTGGACTCGCCGGGGACGAAGACGTCCGAGTCCTGGGGGGGAATTCTGGAACGCCTCTACCAGATGATTCAAGAGCGGAAGCGTCAGCCCTCGAGTGAGTCCTACACATCCAAACTGTTGGAAGGCGGTGTCGATCGTATCCTGAAGAAAGTCGTCGAGGAAGCTGGCGAGGTGGCGATTGCGGGGAAGGGTGGGAAGAAGGACGAGATTGTCCACGAAACGGCGGATCTGCTGTTCCATATCTTGGTGGCGCTGGGGTATCACGGCGTGACACCTCAAGAAGTCTATCAGGAGTTGGTGGCCCGGTTTGGAAAGTCGGGCTTGAGAAAAGGAACCACCTCATGAGCGAGTGCCTCTTTTGCAAAATCGTTTCGAGGACCATTCCCGCAGCGCTCGTCTATGAAGACGATGTGGTGGTCGCGTTCGATGATATCAATCCTCAGGCGCCGACGCATACGCTCGTCATCCCACGAAAACATGTGGCCTCGATGGCCGAACTTCAAGATTCGGATGTCGGGCTACTCGGGAGTCTGATGCTGGCCGGAAACAAGATCGCAGCACAGAAGGGGATTGCCGACGCCGGGTACCGCTTCGTCGTCAACACCGGTGCGCATGGCGGCCAGAGCGTGTTTCACCTTCATCTCCATGTGTTGGGCGGGCGCCATCTCGCCTGGCCTCCGGGTTAGCGCATTTTCACCACGTTGACAGGTTTCTTTTCCGTCTGTTACCCTAATCGGTCTATTTTACGACCACTTACGTTTATCTTTCTCACCGGTGCCAGGTGGGGAAATAGGAGCCGCGACTCTCGTGGGCCGAGGCCTGATTTCCGAAGACGTGATCAATCAAGTCAGAGATCGGACTGATATCGCCGAGATAGTCGGACATCACGTGAGCCTGACTCGGGCCGGCCAGAACTTGAAAGGTCTCTGTCCCTTCCATCAGGAAAAATCGCCCTCCTTTACGGTCAGTCCTTCCCGCCAGATCTTTCATTGTTTCGGTTGCGGCGCAGGCGGCAACGTATTTACGTTTCTGATGCGAATCACGGGCGCGAATTTTCCTGAAACGGTCCGTGAACTCGGGCAGAAATTCGGGATTGACGTGCCGGACAGCGAGCCGAGCGCGGGGCCTCAAGCGGCACAGGCGAGTCGCCTTGAACCGCTCAATCGGGCAGTGACGGCGTGGTTTCAGCAGAATTTGCAGGATGGGCTGATCGGTGCGACGGCGCGGGAATACTTGGCCAGCCGGGGCATTCACGCTGGGACGATCGATCGATTTGAAATTGGTTGTGCGCCGGCTGAGTGGGACGGGCTCATCAAAGCGCTGAGCAAGCAGGATTTTGCACAGAGTGATTTGACCACCGCGGGATTGACGGTGGCACGCGAACATGCGTCCGGGGCATACGATCGTTTTCGCGCCCGCGTGATGTTTCCTATTACGGATCTGCGTAAGCGGGTCGTCGGTTTTGGAGGGCGTATCCTTGGCGAGGGGACTCCGAAATACCTGAATTCGCCGGATACTCCCTTGTTCAAGAAGGGGCAGACGCTTTACGCGTTGGATCTTGCACGTGAAGCGGTCGCACGGCTGAAGACCGTGATCGTGGTGGAAGGGTATTTTGACGCAGTCATGCTTCACCAAGCCGGACTGACCCATACGGTTGCGACACTGGGGACCGCACTGACGGCGGAGCACATTCAGGTGTTGAGACGGTTTGCCTCGAAGGTCGTGCTGTTGTTCGATCCGGATCAGGCCGGGGTCCGTGCCGCACTGCGCGGGCTCGATCTGTTTGTGAACAGCGGGATCGGAGTGAAAGTCGTCACCTTGCCGGCCGGAGAGGACCCCGATACCTATGTGCGGAAGGAAGGGCCTGAGGCTTTCGCGCGTTTGGAAGAGCAGGCTCCGAGCCTCTTGGATTTTGCCCTTGAGCATAGCTTGAGCACAGCGGAGTCCAGTACGATCGAAGGGCGTATCCGCAGCGTGGACGATGTGCTGAGGATTCTGCAAAAGAGCGAGCATCCGATCGAACGAGAGGAACGGATTCGCGTAGTCGCCGAACGACTGGGGATCAACCAGCAACGATTGATCGAGCGTTATCCGGCGTTGGTGCAGTTGGAGGGACGTCGACCGGCGTCCACTCAATCGGCCGGCCCCATATCGGCGACGTTCAAGGGTGTGAGCGAAGAACGGGATCTGGTGTATTTGCTGCTCCATGGGCACCTGACGCCCGCCGATGTGCAACGGCTGCGGCCCGAGGCCTTCTCCGTTCCGGCCTGTCGGTCCCTCGTTGAAGCGGCGCTGAGTCGCCTTGATCGAGACGGCCGAGTCGGGCTTAGGTTGTTATTGGATGCGGTGGCCGATCATCCGGATTGTGGGTCGCTGGCGACTGAACTGTCCATGCGGGAAGACCATTTCGACGACGTAAGGGCCCACGTTGCTGGGTGTTTAGAAACGTTGGATCGGAAGCGGGCCGAGGCCGTGTTTCGAGATTTGATCGCGCAACTCAAGGCCGCCGAACGGGAAGGCCGTGCGGCGGATGCGCGGATGCTGAACGCGCAAGTGAATGAATTGCGAATGCAAAAGGCCGGTCGGCCCTCCGCCGGGATGTTGTCCTTAGTGAAGGAGTAGTTATGGCGAAACCAGAGTTGCTCGGCGAAGTCAAGAAGCTGATCTCAATGGGGAAAGAGAAGGGCTTCCTGACGTACGACGAACTGAATAGCACGTTGCCCGCGGAAGTGGTGTCCTCCGAGCAGTTCGGCAGCATCATGATGATGTTCGGCGAAATGGACATCGAGATTGTCGATGCGCCTGAGGGGGAGCGGATCAAGAAATCCCGGGACACTGAGGAGGCAAGTGAGGAGGCCGAGGAAGCCGACGTCGAAGCCGGTGCTGGTACCGGGGAGGAGAATGAGAAGGAAGAAAAGGAAGAGAAGGAGATCGATTTAACTCCCGGCGCACTCAGCCGGACCGACGACCCGGTCCGACTCTATCTCAAAGAGATGGGAAGTGTGGCGCTGTTGAGTCGTGAGGGAGAAATCGAGATAGCGAAACGCATCGAAGAGGGGAAGAAGGACATCGCCTCGGTCATCTATGGGATGCCGATGACGATTGAGTTTGTCCTCGCACTGTGCGATCAGCTCAA
>DASVEA010000425.1:0-4158 GCA_036380815.1 Nitrospiraceae bacterium | reverse complement strand
CTCTGGTTTCAACTACCAGCGCAGCGGCTTGATCGGTGATCGGCAGTTTTGACTTGACTGTTCGCGGTGAGGGCAGCGGCTTGATGTCAATGACGTGTTGGTTATCGAGAGGTCTCTGCATGGTCATGTCTTGTTACCTGGGAGTCGCCTTTCTAGCAGGAAGCTGAAAAAGTCCGCCAGCAGCGTTTTCGCATCGTTCAGAGGCTCAACCTTGGGAAGGGCTGGCCCGAAGGTCGGAGTGCCTGAAGGTGTTTATCCGTTCGCCAAGAGCCTGCTAATATAGCCTGACAAGGGCGATGCGCGCGCGAACGTGTAAAATATAGCGTATTTTAAAGGAAATATCCACTTGAGGAGGTACCTAGCGGCTGGAGATGCTCGGATGGGTGTCTTCATTCCGTCGTTTGACAAGCCGTGAATGCCTATGTTACGTAGCTCCCCCTCAATGACTCTGCGCGCTTCCATACGAAGTCTGCCCTGCTTTCTTTGGGGCACTGTGGCGGTCGGCCTTGTCCTCTTATTGCTCGCCATTGCTCCGTTTGCCGTTGCCCAGGATGTGCACCATGAATTGGCCGCGGCTGACCACGATGGGCACGAGCACTCTGACACCGACCTCTGCCAGTGGTTACAGCATCACACGGCCGGCTCGCTCGATGTCGGCGCTCCGCTCTTCACGGCACAGGGATTCGTCGATCTGCTGGAACTTCCAGCGGACTCCGTTCTGCTTGCCTTCGAGCTATCCACGCTTGGCCCTTCTCGCGCTCCTCCCTGCAGCTAGTCACGTCATTTCGATTATCGCCATTCTGCACGGTCGTCGTCGGACTGCCTGTCGGCTGTGGCGTCTTTTAAGCACGTGATTGTAGGGAGAGTTTATGCGACCCATTATATGGAGCCATCTTATTGTTCGTTCGGTGTGTCTCTGCGTCGTCTGTTTGGGCTTTATTCATCAGGCTCGCGCAGGTGCAGCCGAGCTCAGTATCATCACCGGATTGGTTCAGAACCAGGATCTCCGCCGGGTAGGGCAGGTGCTCGTCGAGGTGAAGGATCAGGAAGGGACATTGGTGACGACCGGTGTCTCGAACGATGCCGGCGAGTTCAGCATTCTCGTCCCTGCCGATAGAACCTATTCCGTCAGCGCGGTGCAAGATACGTATCGGAGCGAATATATCGTCCTCAGGGTTGGAATCGAGGCCCCCAACCCCATCACCTTGACCTTGTCCAAGACCAAAGAGATCGCGCTTGAAGTGCGGTCTCCTCTCGCACCGATTCAATACAAGACGTCGAGCGAGACCTATTCGGTGAGTCGAAAAGAGATTGAAGAATTGCCGCGTGGCAACAATGTCGAGTTGCATGACGTGCTCATTACGATTCCGGGTGTCGTCTATGGTGCCCTCAAGCAAATGCATATTCGGCAGGATCATGCAAACCTCCAGTTCCGAATCGACGGTGTGCCGATTCCGGATGCCGTATCGTCCACCTTCTCCGATGTGATCTCGCCGAGGGCGTGGGAACGGGCGGATATCATTCTCGGCGGGATGGAAGCGCAGTATGGAAACAAGACCGCTGCGGTGTTGGACATCACGACCAAGAGCGGTACCAAGCCGGGTTTCGGGTCTGCCCAAATGTTCGGCGGGTCGAATAATACGCTCAATCCGTCGCTCGAATATGGGGGCACGGTTGGCGAGAAATTCCGCTTCTACATCTTGAACAGCTATACGTCAACGAATCGTGGTATCGAGCCGCCGACGCTCGGGCATAAGACTTTTCACGGGGATAGCGAGCGGAATCAGACGTTCATTCGCGGCGACTATCAGCACGACAATTCGAATAATTTCTCGTGGGTATTCTTGAATTCCGTAGCGAAATATCAAATTCCCACCGCTCCGAACGTAGAAGTCGATCCCAGCGGAGTGGTGCTGCCGCTCCTCCAGGCGAGTCAGCCAGGATTCACGCCGGTGGCATCCGAGGCCATCGACGAAAACCAAAAAGAAAATAATCAATACGGACACATGGTTTGGCGGCACGATGTGAATAGCGCCAATTTTTTCAGCCTGTCCGGATATGTTCGCCACTCGGGGGCCTCGTTCACGACGGATCCATTTAATGTGCTTGCCTACACCGCTGACCCAACTGAGCCGTTCTCTGCTGGCAGCCAGGATCGGAGTGCCTATTCGGGCGGAGTCCGATTCGATTACACCTATATTCCCAATAAAGAGCATGTGATCAAGACCGGATTCCAGGTCGATCGGACAGAGACGGTGAACAAGACGAGACTGTTCACGTTTGCGGATGATGGGGCGGGCAATCCAACAGGGAATGTGCTCAGTCTGGATTCGAATAATCGACTAATCGGCTGGCGCCAGGAGTTTTGGGTTCAGGATCAGTGGAGCCCGAACGATCACTGGACGTTCAACCTTGGCGTGCGGGCCGATGTGGTGCAGTACCAGCGCCATGAGTGGCAGATCAGCCCGCGGGTCGGGATCACGTACAAGGCCGATCAGGCCAATGTGTTCCACGTCTTCTACGGCCGGCAGTTTACGCCGCCGAATCTTGAAGCCATTTCCTTTGCGAAGCTCAATACCGCCGGAACGAAGGCGGAGCCGGAAGATACAACGAATAATACGGTTCGGGCTGAACGCGCACACTACTTCGAGGTCGGCAGCTACCACAGCCTCGCACGCTGGGCGACCGTACAGCTGACAGGCTATTACAAGCTCGCCGACTATCTGTCCGATGCGGGCCAGTTCGGGACGACGCCCTTATTGAATTACTTTGCCTTTGAACGGGGCTGGACGAGGGGCATCGATGGAGCCTTGAAACTTCAAATTATGGACAACTTGACGGCGCGCGGGAATGTGGCCTGGGGACAGTGTAAGGGATATGGGCTCCAATCTGGCCACACGCTGCTCGAAGCGTCCGAAATTGCCGATATCGACTCGAAAGGCGGGGTATATTGCGATCACATGCAGTCTCTGACGAGTTCCGCAGTGGTTGCCTATCGCTTTTTAGAGCGGACGACTCTTACAGGCCAGATGCTGTTTGCGTCCGGATTGCGTACGGCGGAAGAAGGAGAGAAAACCAATTCCAGCCATGTGCCCTCGTACACAATCTATAATCTATCCCTCACGCACGTCATTCCGCTCCCTTGGGAAGGACAGAAGTTCCTTGTCGGATTCGATGTAGTAAATCTGTTTGATAAAGAGTACTTCATCAATCAGGGAGAAGGGAGCATCGGTTTGGGTGTCTCGCATGCGGGGATGCCGAGGTCGTTCTTTTTCCGTGGCCAGTGGTTCTTTTAGTCGGATGCTGAAACGAGCCATCAACTGCGTTCTCGGCTTGACGACATCCTCAACGTAGCCAAGAGGCTACGCCTCCGGTGTCGTCGTCGCCTGCAAACTTGTTGACTGGCCCGTTTGAGCATCCGGCAGTCGATAGAGTAGGATGCACATGTCATGAGACCATTTCTCGCGATATCTTTTGCAGTGGTTTTGGCTTGGCCAGCCTCCGCATATGCGGTGGCCGGAGATGACGCGACGCATGAGACGGATCACAGCGAAGACGTATTGGAGTTACCGGAAGTCCATGTCCACGGGTTGCCTCTGAACAAGGACCAGCAGCTCGGGCCGGTTCCGAAATCCACCCCCTGGCCGGCAATTCCTCCCGCCTTGGACGGGAAAGAACTCGACGATTGGATGAAAGCGCGCATGCTGGTTTCCAAGGATGCGACGGTGACGGTGGTCGTGTTGGAACCGGCCAAGCATCGTGAGCTCACCATCGCGGGTATGGCTGCGTTGAACAAATGGACCTTCAATCCCCAGTTGAAAGGCGACGAACCAATCGATGGGGAACTCACCGTGCGCATCCACTTTCGGACGCGCTGATATCGCAAAGAGCTGATGGCTAATAGCGCATAGCTGATAGTACTGACGAGTCCGGACAACCAGACAAACCAGAATGAGCTGGGACGATCCCTGTGCTCGCGCAACGCGCGGCCTCCGAAGGATGGATAGGGAGCGGCCAGGTCCCCTCCTTACTCGCAGAACGCGCACGGTGAAACTGTGCTCGTTCGATGCGCGCAGTCGAGGGCAGCCTTGGCCACTCCCCTAGAGGGAGATATAGGGAATGAGAAGGCCCTCGCTCGGGATAAAGCTCGTCTTGGCG